>CAZWWD010000039.1:6115-10106 GCA_964637155.1 uncultured Candidatus Bathyarchaeia archaeon | reverse complement strand
TCAGCCCCCGAGACATCTTGAGTCTCGGAGTCCGCTGCTCTACCGAACTGAGCTCTCGTCCACGCATCGCTTGGATGCGTGAACGGCGGCTCGCTCGGCTGATTTTTCGGCGGCGCCATAGCTGAATATTTCTTTGAAATATTTAAAGTTTAGGTGAACTTTAATTTTACTGGTATAGGAATGGGAGGTCTGAGTAAAATCTGTATGGGTGATGAAAACTGGATTCCTTCAAAGAGGTTTCATTTAATTTTCGAGCGAGACTTAAAACTTAAATTATTGAATTAAATATAAGTTTTTGATTAGAAAATAAACTGTTTGAGTTGATGATTAATAATGGATGACATTGATAGGAAGATAATTTCGGAGCTACTTAAGAATGGAAGGATGTCCTATGTTCAGATAGGAAAGGCTATAGGCTACACGATTATGGGCGCTAAGCGACGGGTTCTAAAAATGCTTAATGAAGGATTAATTCAAGTATCAGCTCAGGTCAATGTGGATAAGCTGAAGCTTCATGCAGCGCTTATTCTTCTTGAATTCGAAAGTCGAGAAGCGTTAAATCAATGCTTAGAGAGGTTTAAGGATTGTCCAAGAATCGTAAACATGTTCACGTTATTTGCAGGCTACAACTTAGCTGCGTTGGTCATCGCTGAGGATAAGGATACGCTGGAAAGCGAATCGATGGAAAAATGCTCCCTAAGATGTAGAACAGGCGTCCGAAGAACAGAGTTCTACCCAATCGGATCAATCCTGTTTTCTCCATATCTGAAAGTACGCATGAACCTTGTAACAAAAGATAAAGAAATATCACCATGTAATGTCAGATGCGATGTATGTGAAAGATATCAAGCTGGCAAGTGTGTTGGCTGTCCAGCAACCAAATATTATAGAGGCCCACTATAAGATTTACAGCAAATGAATGATAAAGAGATTTATTTTGATATTATCATCTTTTTCATAACCAATTCCACTTTTCTTCATCCATTATCCATTCAAATTCTATACCCTACTCCCTTATGTTCACCACAGGGTTCTGCTTCCAACTGGATCCTTCCAGCTAAATAATCTTTCAGTATATCCTTGATTTTACCTGAGACTCCCGTAACTGGTTGAACACCCAGCTTCCTAAACCAGTCTATTGCCCTTGGTCCCATTCCTCCAGCTACTATCACTTTTGCGCCTTGGCCAGCTATGAACTGTGGAACTGCCCCCGGCACATGGCGGCTGAAGTAAGGGTTCTCCTTAACTTCCACATTTCTAATTTTGCCGTTCTCAACTTCAACAAACACATAATATGGGCATCTCCCGAAATGGGGAGACAGGTGGCTCTCTAAGCCAGCGTTCTCTTCGGAGGCAAATGCTATTTTAATTTTAACCATATTACATCAATATTACATGCATTAGATTCTAATTAATATTGTTTTTGCTTATTTTATAAACAATTTATTTCAGGAATCTGGCAACTTTCATGTATTCCTTAGCTTTTTCTCTCCTTATAATTAAAGTATGATATTTCCCTTCATACATAACGCTGACCCAAACAAATAACGTACATTGACGCTTTTCTTTATTCCAATGTTCGCATTTGTCGCGAATACAGTATTCATATTTTTCTAAGCCGCAAATTGTTCCCAAAGAAGTAACTTCAACAACCTCTCCCCTCTCAAGCAATTCCTTAAATGAAGGTTTTGAAGAAGTCATTACGATATCCTCCACTTGTTAAAAAGGATTTTTAGAATTTAATTGTTCTGTAATACTTGAGAATAACCGCGGAAATTTTCTGATAACATATAACACTGGTAACGAAAACAGGAAGCTCCCAAAAAAGTAACCGAAAACAATAAATCGCGGCTTAATCAAAAAATATTTGTTGGGCCCGTAGCTCAGCACGGTTAGAGCGGCAGGCTCATAACCTGTTGGTCGCCGGTTCAAGTCCGGCCGGGCCCACTATCCATTATTTTCTTTCAAGGTCTATTGTAACATAGTATAGATTTCCTTCGATTCTATATCTTATTGGATATCCGGATTTTCGTAGTATATGCATCATTCTTGTGTTTTCGAGTAGAATCCATGCGGTAAAACTTTTTATTCCACGCTTTCTCGCAATTTCAGCCAGATAATTAAATAGTATTGTCCCTAAGCCTTTATTTTGCCAGTCATCTCTGACAACCAATGATACTTCAGCTGTTTCAGTGTTTGGTATTCGCGAGTAGCTACCCATCGCAATAATTGTTTCGTTCTCGTTCTCCATTATTGTGCCAACTATGCTCATCTCGTTCACATAATCTACAACAACGTATGGCCATATGCGTCTGAGAGGCATAAGGTTTAATGAACCTAAATACCTCCTCTTGATACTTTCCTTAGAAAGAGCGTAGAAGAAGTGTTGTTTTAGGGTTACATCTGAGGGCATTATTGGACGAAGTAATACTCTTGATCCATCCTTAAGAGTTACATATCGCTTTAGTTCTTCGGGATACTCGACCTCTGGGAAGGGCAGAACCTCTTTTGGAACATAATTGCGCTTTTTAGCCCAATTAAGAAGCCTGTTCCTAAATTTGGGATTTGCAATACTAATTAATGAAAGTGCTCTTTCTCTTATGGTTTTGCCCCTAAGGTGAGCTACACCGTACTCTGTAACAACGTAATCTACATCACCTCTCGTTAAGACGACGCCGGCGCCGCTAGTCAAAAACTCTTTTATGCGTGAAATCTTTCCATCCTTAGCGGTTGACGGTATAACTGTTATGGCTTTTCCTCCCTCAGATAGCATAGCTCCTCTCATGAAGTCCGCCTGCCCACCTAGGCCACTGTAAAATCTGTATCCTAGAGAATCTGCGCAGACTTGACCGGTTAAATCCACTTCTAGAGCTTGATTTATTGCCACCATTTTCTTATGTTGACTGATGATAAGCGGATTATTCACGTAATCTGACTCATAAAACTCCACCATAGGATTGTTATCTATGAAATCATAAAGCCTTCTAGTTCCCATCGCGAAGGAAGCTATTATCTTACCCCGATTTATCGTCTTCTTCGCGCATGTTATGACTCCCTCCTCAACTAGATCCACAACTCCCTCCGTTAATAACTCAGTATGTATCCCGAGATCTTTCTTATCCACCAAAGAGCTCAGAACAGCATCCGGTATGCTTCCTATGCCAATCTGGAGAGTTGACTCATCCTCAACAAGCTCCGAGACATACTTTGCGATCCTATCTGATACTATATCTGGCTCTGGACGGGGAGCTTCAAGCAAAGGCTCATCATGCTCAACAATTATATCTATGTCGTTAATGTGGATGAAACTGTCACCTAAAACCCGAGGCATCTGACGGTTAACCTGAGCAATCACAAGCTTCGCGTTTTCAGCAGCAGTCTTCGTGATCTCAACAGAGACCCCTAAGCTGCAGAACCCATGCTCATCGGGAGGCGTAACCTGTATCAGTGCAACATCGATCGGAACCAACCCTCTCCTTATGAGCCGCGGTAGCTCTGACAGGAAAACTGGAGTATAGTCAGCTCTTCCTTCAGCTACAGCCTTACGGGTGTTTATCCCAACAAAAAAGGCGTTCATGCGGAATCTATCTGAATATCTCGGCTTCGTATAAGGAGCTACTCCAAGAGTATGCACATGAAGAATCTCATTATCCGCCAAGTGATCAGCTTTTTCAACTAAACCCTTAACCAGATACTGGGGTTCACCGCACGCGGAGCCGATGAAAATGTGGTCTCCAGTCTTTATATAGCTTAATGCCTCCTTTAGACTCATCTTCTTATCGTCGTAGGATCTATGACGTAAAGGCTTCTTCTCAACCATCTAGCATTTTCCTCTCCGTTTCCTAAATTAAGTTTCTTGCTATCTGATATAAACTCGCAACATTATCATAAGTTCCGGCAATAAATTAAGTTATCTTTATTCCACAAGAAAATAAAATCGTTAATTAAGGAGAACATTCAACATTCTTAAAACTAAAAGTAAAGGTTTTAT
>CAZWWD010000039.1:0-6015 GCA_964637155.1 uncultured Candidatus Bathyarchaeia archaeon | reverse complement strand
CGAAGATTTCTGGGAGCAGCTAGATATATATCTGTGTTCCCTTTAGCAATAAATAAAGCCTCGGAATATGGAGAATGACGAGGGCGGTTCATGAAGCTAGATGCCTTCTTTAATCCAAAATCTATCGCGGTTATTGGTGCAAGCAGAGAACCGCAGAAAGTTGGCCACAGAGTTTTTAGAAATTTAATTGAATCCGGATTTCATGGAGGTTTATATCCGATAAATCCAAATGCAAACAAGCTTCTCGGTTTTAAATGCTATAAGAGTGTTTTAGACGTTCCGGACCATATTGACTTAGCGGTTATCGTTGTCCCAGCAAGAATCGTCCCCTCGGTAGTTGAAGAATGCGGGTTGAAAGGAGTTAAAGGGATAGTTATAATCTCCGCAGGATTCAGCGAGGTTGGTAGAGAAGGAGCGCGGTTAGAGCGGGAAGTTATAGGCCTATGCCGAAAATATGGTATGCGAATGCAGGGACCAAACTGTCTAGGCTTAATAAGCGTTCAAAGCCGCGTTAACGCGTCATTTGCGCCAACCATGCCTCTACCGGGAAATATAGCATTTATATCCCAGAGCGGGGCTCTTGGAAGCACAATATTAAATTGGGCTATCAGAAATGAGATCGGTTTTACAAAGTTCATAAGCTTAGGGAATGAGGCTGACTTAAACGCTGCAGACTTTATTGAAGCTTTGGAGGATGATGAAGAAACAAAAGTTATTGGACTATATATGGAGGGGGTTAAAGAAGGAAAACGCTTCATTGAGGTCGCTAAAAAAGTTGTCAGAAAGAAACCCATCATCGCTATAAAAGCTGGTACAACAGATGCTGGAATAAGAGCGGTTTCGTCCCATACGGGTTCATTGGCGGGTTCAGATACGGCTTTTTCAGCAGCATTCAGAAAGGCGGGAATAATAAGAGCTAACACCCTAGAGGAGCTCTTCAATCTTGTTCTAGCATTCAGCTCACAGCCAACCCCTAGAGGCAATAGAATATTAATAGTAACTAATGGCGGAGGACCCGGCATACTTGCCGCTGATGCGTGTGAAAAGATGGGTCTCGATCTACCTCTACTAGAATATGAAATTAGGGAGAATCTGCGAAGGCTTATGCCGCCGCATGCAAGCTTAAACAACCCGCTAGACGTTTTAGGAGATGCTGACGAGAACCGTTATAAGCTGGCTTTAGAGGCAGGATTGAAAAGTAATAATGTTGATGGAATCATTGTTATTTTAACCCCCCAAGCTGTAACTCCATGCGAGAAAGTTGCTAAGGTTGTAGTTGAGCTGGGAAAGAGTTCGAGCAAACCTATCATCGCCTCCTTCATGGGATTTGAGGAAACCTCCGAGGTCATTAAAATCCTTAAGAGGGGAGGGGTTCCCAACTATGCTTTCCCGGAGACCGCAGCTTTCGTCCTCAAATCGATGCATGATTATAACCTCATTTTAGGCCTAGCAACTGAAGAGCACGTACCTAAAGTAAGGATTAATGAAAATGAGATTAAAGGAATCATTGAGAGCGCTAAATCAGAGAGACGTTCAACCCTCACAATCGATGAGGCAATTAAGATCGCTAAAGCCGCTGGCATACCAGTGCCTAAAGCGGCTATGGCTAAAAGCAAAAGAGAAGCCGGTGAACTAGCCGATAAAATAGGTTATCCGGTTGTCATGAAGATTGTTTCGCCTGACATACTGCATAAGACTGATATTGGCGGCGTGATCCTAGGTGTAAAAAGCCGTGAGGAAGCGGAGAAAAACTATGAGCTTCTTCTGAGGAGAGCGCGGCTAGCAATGCCCGGTGCAAAAATAATGGGTGTTCTAGTGCAAAAGATGGTTCCAGCTGGAAGAGAGGTTATTGTCGGGTCTATTAGGGATAGGCAGTTCGGGCCACTTATAATGTTTGGTTTAGGAGGAATATACGTTAACTTCCTAAAAGACGTATCCTATCGTTTATGTCCTCTAACGAGAACTGAAGCTGCTGAAATGATTGAGGAAACCAAAGCTTACACTCTTCTTAGAGGCGTTAGAGGTGAGCCGCCCTCAGATATAGACGCTGTAATAGATGTTATACTCCGAATAGCGCAGATAATGGTTAGCTTTGAGGAGATAGCTGAAATGGAGATCAATCCTCTATTTGTTTATGAGAGCGGTGAAGGTTGTCTTGGAGTAGATATAAGAGCAACAATCACCCATAAAAATATAAGTTAATTGTGAGAGAGGTTGAAGATTATGGTTAAAAAAGCAATATATATTGCATCGCTTGAAGAAAGCTCCGGAAAAAGCGCTATAGCAATAGCCCTCGCGTCAATAGCAAAAGAGCTAAATATAAACATCGGCTACTTCAAGCCTATAGGTTTAGGCTCCCTAATCGCCCCCGAAAGAGAGAATGTGGATGAAGATGTTGAAGTGATGAAATCTCTTCTAAAACTGGAATATGATAGTAGCCTTTTATGCCCGCTAATACTAAAAAGGGATGAATACCTTGAAGGATTTACTGAAGCCAACATTAGATTATACGCTAAGAAAATAGTTGAATCCTACAGGGAAGTCTCTGATGATAAAGAGATTATGCTTATCGAAGGTCCACGCAATCTTTCAGTCGGCTCCTTTCTAGGATGCCCTGTTCCTAAGCTCGCAAGAGATTTTAATGCTAAAATACTTCTGGTTGTAAGGTTTAGGGGTGATGCCATTACTGATGAAATAATGCAGGCCCAAGACTATTGTATGAACTGGAAAACGGAAATCCTAGGAGTAATATTAAACCGCATTCCACAAGACAAAATGGAACACACTAAACGCATAATTAAACCCTTCATTGAGAAACGTGGAATCAAAGTCTTAGGCTTGATCCCTGAGGATAAAAGTTTAAGCGCTCCAACAGTTAGGGATATATGCGACTTCATCGGCGGAAGAGTTCTAGCCGGTAAAGATGGATTAGATAAAACTATTGAAGCAGTTCTCATAGGCGCTATGAGACCTGAAAGTGCAGCCAAATACTTTCGGAGAGCAATTAATGAGCTCGTGATCACTGGCGGTGACCGAACAGATATAATCCTAGTAGCTTTAGAAACCGGCGTATCAGCCGTCGTGTTAACCGGAAACCTATATCCAAGCGTTAAAGTATTTCCGAAAGCAGATCAACTTAACGTTCCATTAATACTCGTACCCTACGACACTTATACAACCCTCCAGCACGTTCAGAAGATTATAGGTAGAATAAAACCTAAAGATTCTAGGCGGATAGCCGCCGCGATAAACTTGGTTAAAAAGCATGTTGACTGGAAATCCATGTTACAAAACTGAAACTTGATTACAGCTGAAAAAGTATCAGTTTAAGCCAGAAAATAACTAAGGAAAAGATCCACTTATATAATGTCCCAGCTTATCTTCATGGTTGATGAAATTAAGGTAGAAAGACTGCCCAATATTTCCTCGGCGGAGTGATAAGACTTGGAAACGCGAATTAGACAGCCAATCGTCTGCGTTCTTGGACATGTTGACACAGGAAAGACCCTGCTTCTTGATCAAATCAGAAAGAGTAGCGTTCAAGCCCGCGAAGTCGGAGGCATGACTCAGCATATTGGAGCAAGCTTCTTTCCCACGGAAACCCTCAAAGAGATCGCTGGTCCATTCTTAAAGATGGTTGGCGGCGAAATAAAGATTCCAGGGCTTTTGGTAATAGATACGCCGGGGCATGAGGCCTTTGCAAATCTTAGGCGTAGAGGCGGAGGGATAGCTGACATAGCAATACTTGTCATAGATGTAATTAAGGGATTTGAAGCTCAAACCTATGAGGTTATTGAGATCCTAAAATCTAGGAAGACGCCATTTCTAGTAGCTGTAAACAAGATTGATCGTATTCCCGGGTGGAGAAGCTATCCGAACGCACCATTCCTAGAATCCTATAGAAGGCAGGATCCAATCGTTAGGCAGGAGCTAGACAATTATCTTTACAGGATAATTGGAAAATTCTCTGAGCTATCTTTTAGGGCTGACAGATTCGACAAAATAAAGGATTTCACAAAAACTGTTGCGCTTATTCCAACAAGCGCTAAAACTGGAGAGGGCATACCGGAGCTAATAGCTGTGCTGGCCGGGTTAACCCAGCAGTATCTCCAAAAAAGACTGCAAACAACAAGCGGTCCAGCTAAAGGAACAGTTCTGGAAGTTAAAGAAGAAGTGGGATTAGGTGTAACTGTAAATGCAATAATTTACGATGGAGTTCTGAGGAAAGGCGACACAATAGTGCTTGGCGGTAAAGAAAAACCTATAGTAACCACGATTCGAGCGATCCTAATGCCTAAACCTCTAGATGAAATTAGAGACCCCCGAGAAAAATTCTCCTCAGTTGAGGAGGTTTCAGCCGCTGCAGGAATTAAAATTGTTGCACCAAACCTTGAGGACGCGCTTGCCGGCGCGCCAATCTATGTTGCCTCCTCAAAGGAGGAAATAGAAAAATATACGAAAGAAGTTTCAGAGGAGATTGCGAAAATCCGTGTATCCACAGAAATCGATGGTGTAGTTTTAAAGGCTGATGCGCTAGGATCCTTAGAGGCTATAGCTGAAAGCTTAACTAGAAATGGCATTCCAATTCGATTGGCGGATGTTGGCGATGTTTCAAAGAGAGATGTGACTGAAGCTTTAGTTGTTAAGGAAAAGGAACCCCTCTACGGTGTTATTCTAGCCTTTAACGTTAGGGTTCTTCCAGATGCTGAGGAGGAAGCTAAGGCGCGCAAAATACGCATTTTTAGACACAATGTTATTTATCATTTAATTGATGGATATCTTAAGTGGCTGAAGAGCGAAAAGGAAGCTCGTGAAAGAAGCGAATTTGATAGATTAATCAAGCCAGCAAAAATAAGGGTTCTGCCCGGTTATATTTTCCGTAGGTCCAAACCAGCCATCGTAGGAATTGAAGTTTTGGCAGGTCGCATTAAACCTCGAATACGCTTAATGACAAGTGAGGGTAAAGATTTAGGTGAAATTTTACAAATACAAGATAGAGGAACTCCTGTTCCCTACGCTGAAATGGGGCAACAGGTTGCAATTTCGATAGATAAGCCTATTGTTGGACGCCACTTCGATGAAGGGGATGTACTCTATGTTAATATTCCCGAGAGGGATGCAAGATTATTAAATACGAAATTTAAGGACAAATTAAGTGCCGAGGAATTGGAAACCTTAAATGAGATAATAACGATAATGAGAAAAAACATGCCTCTTTGGGCATCCGGTTATTAAGCGTCACTCAATCTAATTTATCCAACACTTTCACTCCAAATTTCCTCAAATTCTCTCTCAAATACCTTAGCAATCTCTCTGCTCTTTATAACTATGAGATTCTCATTATTATATTTCTCAGCGTTCGTCGACCAATTGTAGCTTCCAGTGAAGACTATTTCACCATCTATTATCATAACCTTATTATGCATGTACCTTGGATTTGTGTCATTACGTACTGGAACGCCAGCCTCCCTGAGCTTTTGATACTCGCTACTCTGACTTATCTGGCTTTTTTCAAAAACAACTTTGACATCAACGCCTCTCCTATATGCGCTAATAAGCTCTTTACTGATTGAGTCTAATGTAAAACTGTAAATGAGTACATGAATGGACTTGTTTGCGCTTTTTATCCAGTTTAGAATCACGTTTTCGCATCCTCCTTTAGGTGAGAAATAAACTCCGAGAATCTCTATTTCCAGCTGTGCTTCTAAATTTGATATACGTTTCTGGAGGTCAGATACTTTAGCTTCATAATTGATTATTTCATCTTCATAGGCTGTTATGTTATCCTCCAGCCATTTCTGAAGATTATTAATGAAAATATTTAGTTCTTCAATTTGTTTCTCTTTTTGAATTAAGTCCGCCTTTAAATCTCTTATTATTGCCTCATACCGCGCCGCGCTTATATAGTTTCCTAGGGCCAAACCGGCCAGGAGGGCGATTGTAATCAGGGTGAAACAGACTAAACTTTTTCTCAAAGATTGTTTCCCCCGCCTATAGCCCATATCCTATATAATG
>CAZWWD010000038.1:1778-10227 GCA_964637155.1 uncultured Candidatus Bathyarchaeia archaeon | reverse complement strand
GGTGTTATTGCTGAAAATTTCGCTAGGAATCTTGCTATGGGACGAGAAAATTTCCGATTTATGTGCTGTGAAATTATTCCATCCCATTCTCTTGGCATTTCAGAACCTCACGCAGGAAAGATTCAACAAATTCAATGTCCTGCTGAGTATCAATATCAAACCAAAAATGTTCAGTGACTTCGCATCCCCATACAGGTTTCACATTTAAGCTCAAATATTTTATGCAATCCGTTATTGTAAGATCAGGCTTCTGCTTTTCCAAGTGATAAATAACTTCAAATATTGTGTTATCGAGTATAAATAGCCCTGTGTCAACAGCATTCCATCTCGAAATGTTTTTTCCTATATCAATTATGTAACCTTTTCGGTCGATTAGAACTTTAGTTGCATCCTTAATTTGAGGAGGGTAATGAGGGCTCTTATCTATGCATAAAAGCGGCTCCCGATCAATATTTTTTGCAGCCTTCTCTATGATAGCCTCACTAAATAAGTGATCTCCCATCAATAAAAAGAAGGGGGTTTTATCTGAGAGAGCTTTCTTAGCGGCTTTCAATGAAATAGCGTTTCCAAGCATATAGCGACTATTATGGCAGTATCTTATTTTTACGCCCAGATGTTCCCCGTCTTTTAAATGCTTTCGGATTTGACTGCCCAAGTAGCCTGTAACCACTACGATGTCTTCTATTCCAGCGTTTTTAAGTGCATTTAAGGAATATTCAATTATTGGTTTCCCCAAAATTTTGGTTAGGGGTTTTGGGAGCTGCCTAGTATAAGGGCGGAGGCGCGTTCCCATTCCAGCCGCTAGTAGCACAGCAGTTGTCATTTCTACTTCATCGTTCTCTCTTTCCCTCTATGAACTCCTCAACCCACTGTCTCGCTATGTAATCTGGTACCTGCACTGGTGGATGCTTAAATGCGTAGGATGAGATGCTTATCAGCGGGCCGCTTATTCCTCTGTCAAGGGCTATTTTAACCGCTCTTATAACGTCGATTACTACGCCTGCGCTGTTCGGTGAATCCTCAACCTCAAGCCTCGCCGTTAAAGTTATAGGCTGATTTCCGAATTTTCTGCCTTTAATGTAGATGTAGCATACTTTCTTGTCCTTAAGGAACGGAACATAGTCGGAGGGACCGATTCTCGTTGGCATATCATATGAAACCATGCTGGTTACAGCTTCAGTTTTACTTATTCTTTTAGTATTTAGTCTCTCCTCCATGGTCATATTTAGGAAATCGGTGTTTCCTCCAATGTTAAGTTGATAGGTTTCGTCAACTACGGCGCCTCTCTCATTAAATAGGTTCACCAAGGTTCTATGTAGGATAGTTGCGCCAACCTGACTCTTAACGTCGTCGCCAGCAATAGGTATCCCTGCCTTCTCAAATTTAGCCGCCCACTCTTTATCACTTACGATGAACTCAGGTATGCAATTAACGAAGGATACCCCGGCTTTAAGAGCAGCCTCAGCATAGTAGCGAGTGGCATTATAGCTGCCCACTGGTAGGAAGTTTACCAGCATGTCGGCTTTCGTCTCTTTTAGAACTGAAACCACGTCCACTGGCTCATATTCGGATTCAGAGTACGCTTTGAATGGTTCTTTCATGTGGGGGGCAACTCCATCGAGAATGGGGCCTGGGAAAACCTTGGCGCCTAGCTTAGGTACGGAGTCAACGAATCTTGTGCAGCAGTTTGGTTCTACAAATATTGCCTCGCTTAGGTCTTTGCCAATTTTCTGTTTATTTACGTCGAAAGCCGCTACGAATTTTATGTCTCTGACATGGTAGCCTCCGAAATTTACGTGCATTAGCCCTGGAACCTTTTCATCCTCTTTTGCATTCTTATAATATTCTACTCCTTGAACTAGTGCTGAAGCACAATTGCCAACTCCAGCTATAGCAACTCTGATCTCCATCATCTCTCACCTCCAAATGAAACAGCATACTATTATTACTGCCTAAAGACCAATCGAGACAAAATAATCTTATATGTAAGGGGTTGGGAACAGTATAATTATCGTTTTACTACTTATTTTGATATGAAAAACGCTAACTTAACTTATAAATTTTTCGGGTTTTTAGTCGAAAATTTAAATAAAAAGATGCATCTTTTTAGTAAAATAAATAATAAATAAGGGAGAAGTTTATGGTTAACCATACAATCTGTCACTTGTGTATCGATATGAATCTCCTTATGGACCTGTCGTAGGTTCTTTCAACTTCCGGTGGGAAGAAGCATGCCGGCAATTCACCATGTCTTCTATGATTAAGTATGCACTCACAGCACATACCTTTAATGTCGCATGGATAGGTGCAGGGGCAGTTCTCCAGATTAATCTTTATGTTTGGACAAGGTTTCCTCTCCATACTACATCACCTATCTCGCTGACTACATTTATTTCTGCTCTAGCTCCTAAAGAGTATTTCGCATTTAATAGTCAATAATCATATAACCGAAATTCCTTTTAAACCTGCAAGTTATTTCTTCATGGAAATATGCAATTTTTCTCCTTAAACCTTCTACTCTTTATTGGAATGAATCTGCCAAAAGTACTGGAGAATGTGATTTTTAGTCCGCAATCCTTAAATAATGGGCTTAATCCAAGATATGACTGATTTAGGTGGAAAGCCTTGAGCGGAGAACATAACAAGCATCTACTGTTTGGGAAATGGAGCTTTGAAGGCATCGAGGTAAATGATCCTGGGCTTAAGCGATATATATCGCTTAAACCGATCGTTATACCTCATTCTATGGGTAGACATGAGCATCACAGATTTCAGAAGTCGGAGCTTAATATAGTTGAAAGACTCGTTAATCAGCTTATGCGTCCAGGCAAGAATGCTGGGAAAAAAGCTAGAGCCATAAAATTTGTAAAAAACGCTTTTGAAATAATCCATCTTCAAACCGGTAGAAATCCAATAGAAGTCCTTGTTAGAGCTATTGAAAATGCTGCACCATGCGAAGACACTACAAGAATCATGTATGGTGGAATAGTTTATCATCAGGCGGTTGACATATCACCCCAGAGAAGAGTTGATTTAGCTTTGCGTTTCATCGCTGAAGGCGCTAGGTTAGCTGCTTTCAGCAATCCAAAATCCTTTGAGGAATGCTTAGCTGAGGAGATAATTTTAGCTGCAAATAAAGATCTCAAGAGCTATGCCATACAAAGAAAGAACGAGATGGAAAGAATAGCTTTGCATGCCCGTTAGTCAACTTACTGTTCTTACAATCCTGTGTTCTCAATCTTCTGATAATTGTTAAATATTTTATTTCATTAAATTAAGTTCTAAAGACTAAAAACATTGGAAGAATTGACTATGACTTTACTCATAAAGAATGGTATTGTTTACGACCCGCTAAATGGTGTAGATGGCGAAGTAATGGACATATGCGTCGAAAACGGTCGGATAGTTGAAAAGGTTGACGAACATAATGCTCAGATAATTGATGCCTCTGAAATGATTGTGATGCCTGGTGGGGTTGATATACATACTCATGTAGCTGGTGCAGAAGTTAACTCCGGGAGACTTTTAAGACCTGAAGACCACGTCCATGACGTTGAGCCTAAAACGCCCATAACTAGATCAGGCGTTGGCCACTCTGTTCCCTCAACATTTACAACAGGATACCGCTATGCCCGCATGGGTTACACCATGATTTGTAATCCCTCCATGCCCCCTTTGGAAGCCAGACACACACATGAGGAGCTTGAAGATACACCAATAGTTGATAAAGCAACCTTCCCGCTGCTAGGTGACTGGTGGTTTGTTCTAGAATACCTGAGAGATGGCCTAATTAAGGAATGTGCTGAGCATGTAGCGTGGATGATGGTTGCAACTAAAGGCTACGCGATTAAGATAGTTAATCCGGGAGGCCTAGAGGCATGGGGCTTCGGTAGAAATGTTAGGGACCTAGATGATTTAGTTCCAAACTTTAATATAACGCCTAGGGAGATAGTTCGCGGATTATGTATGGTAAACAAAATCCTTAATTTGCCGCACACGATTCATGTCCACACAAACAGGTTAGGTCAACCCGGCAATTACATTACAACCATCAAGACCATGGAGTGCGTAGAAGACCTAGCGGAATCCAGTAAACCAGCCATCCACATAACACATTGCCAATTCAGCGCTTTTAAAGGCGATAGCTGGCAAAACGTGAGATCTGGAGCTGAGGAAATAGCCAAGTATGTTAATCGACATACTCACGTCACTTTAGATATGGGCCAGGTTATTTTCACAGATACAACGACAATGACTGCTGACGGTCCATGGCAGTATACGCTCTATGAATTAAGCGGAAACAAGTGGGTTAATCACGATGTTGAGGTTGAAACGAGCTCTGGTATAGTCCCCTTTAGATATAGGCGAAAAAATTACGTGCATGCAACAATGTGGTCTATTGGACTTGAACTCGCTCTCCTAATAGAGGATCCATGGAAAATCTACTTGACTACTGATCACCCAAATGGCGGTCCCTTTACGTCATACCCGAGAATAGTATCTTGGCTTATGAGTAGAAGAGCGAGAGAGCGCGCTCTTAAAAGAATTAACGAGAAAGCTAGGACTCGTTCTCTCCTTCCGAGCATAGATAGAGAATACACTTTTTATGAAATAGCCATAGTTACTAGGGCTGGTCAAGCTAAAGCCCTAGGCTTAAAAAATAAAGGTCATTTAAGTGTGGGGGCTGACGCAGACATAGCTATTTACAACATAAATCCAAAGGAGATTGATCCCTCAAAAGATTATAAAACTATCCGCAAGGCCTTTTCTAGAGTAGCATACACAATTAAGGATGGAGAAATAGTTGTCAAGAATGGAGAAATAGTTAAAACACTAAGTGGAAAAACCTATTGGATTAATTTTGAGTCGCTATCACTTGAGAGAGACTCATCTAATTGCTCTAGAGTGGTAGCGGACTTAAAAAGAAGATTCCGGGAATACTGGACTGTTGAATTTGAAAACTACTTTATTCCGGAAAGCTATATTGGTCCTTCAACACCAATATCAGTTAAGACGGGAGTGTGCGAGGAATGATTTTCCAAATTGTACCAAAATATCGATTTAGGGTTCCAGTCTATGCAGAGTGTATATCCCCGGATGTATTTGACGGAAAAAAGCTGGATGAAATAATTAAGCTGAAAGCATGGGAAGGTAATAAAAGCCGTTCTTTAGGCGACTTATTTAAGATTGAAATTAGGAGAGAAACGGAATTATCCGCTGATGAATTAATAATTAATCTCGTTGGGGATTTCAGTAAAGTTCGAAAAGTTGGAGCTAACATGACCGGTGGGAAAATTATCATTAACGGGAACATAGGCATGCATTTGGGAGAAAAGATGGAGGGCGGCGAAATAATTGTTAATGGAAACGCTGATTCATGGGTTGGCGGTTCCATGAAGGGTGGAAAAATCGAGATAAAAGGTTCAGCTGAGGATTATATTGGTGCACCTTATCGCGGTAGTGTCGAGGGAATGAAGGGAGGATTAATCATCATACATGGTAATGCTGGCAGAGAAACCGGTTGTCTAATGAAGGGAGGATTAATTAAGATTCATGGTTCAGTCAAACATTTTGTAGGCGTGAACATGATCGATGGAACCATACTCGTTAGAGGAAACTGTGACGGTAAGGCTGGAGCTGGAATGCGAAATGGAAAAATAATTATATGTGGTTACATTCCATCTGTTCTTCCAACCTTCACGATAGATGGCGTAAGATCCAGCACTAAAGTTAACGGCGAAAAAATTTCCGGTCCCTTTTATCGATTTATAGGCGATATGGCTGATGATGGCGAAGGAAAACTCTTCATATCTAAAGCTAAAAATCCGCATCTAAAATTCTATGAGAAATATTTAGAATAGAAGAGAGTTGGCGGGGAGACAATTTGTCTGTTCCAAGCGTAAATAGAGAAGCTATGAAAATTGTTGAGGAAATATGCGCAAAACCGGAGAAATATAACGTTATTATCAAAAGAAATAGTTCCGGAGCATTCATTATCGACGCTGGAATAAATGCTAAGGGAGGATTCTTAGTGGGAAAACTAATAACGGAAATATGCTTAGGGGGCCTCGGTAAAGCGCGTCTCTCATCGATGAGAATAGGCGAAATAGAACTGCCCTCAATAATAGTTTATACGGATCATCCAGCAATTTCAACCTTAGGTTCACAGCTTGCAGGATGGAGAATTAAGATTGGCGAATACATGGCTATAGGCTCCGGGCCAGCTAGAGCCCTAGCATTAAAACCGAAAAGAATCTATAGCAAAATAAAATATAAAGATGATGCTAATGAGGCGGTGCTTGTTCTAGAATCATCCGAGGAGCCGCCTGAAGAGGTTGTGAAGATAATTTCCTCTTCATGTCGCATATCGCCTGAAAACCTCTTCCTAATATTTGCCCCCACAGCTTCGGTTGCTGGTTTAACACAAATCTCGGGTAGAATTGTTGAGACTGGTATGCATAAGCTTGTTGAGTTAGGTTTGGAGCCAAATCTCATATCATATGCTTGGGGGCAGGCGCCTATACTTCCAGTTCATCCAAACGATATCGAATCTATGGGAAGAGCGAATGATGCAATACTGTATGGCGGAATGGCACATTATGTGGTAAGCCACGAAGACGATGCGTACTTAAGGAGTCTTGTTGAGAGAGCGGTTTCTTCAGTCTCAAAAGATTATGGGAAACCATTTTCAGAGATATATGAGGCAGCTGGCCAAGATTTTTATAAAATAGATCCAAAGATATTTGCTCCAGCTAAAATTGCAATAACAAATGAAAAATCGGGAAAAACCTTTACTGCTGGAAGAATAAACGAGAAAATTCTGCTTAAATCTATTGGATTCTCCTCATAAGGGGATATTGTTGCATTCTTAAATGTTTTCTACCCATCTGGAACCTTTCTCCGTTATCTCCTTCTTCCAGATAGGTACTTCATGTTTTAACCTTTCAATAAACTCTATCAGAGACTTGAATCCCTCTTTTCTATGTTTAGAGGCTACCAGAGCGTATACTGTGTCTTCACCAACCTTAGCTGAGCCTACTTTATGCTCAATTACAGCATCAATTATCCCATACTTATCCTTTAAATCTGCAATTATATTCTCTAAAGTCTTCACAGCTACCTTTTCATAGGCCTCATATTCAAGTCTTAAAACTTTCTCTCCCTTATTGCTTATTCCCCTCACTGAACCTACAAAAATAATTATTGAACCTATCTCATCAGAACTTTTCTTGATCTCATCTAATAGGTCGCTGAGGTCATCAAGTTTCTCTGAGATTTTAATCTTCATTAGCTCCTCCCCCAACTGGTGGAAGAATCGCTATTTCATCCCCATTTCTAAGCATATATGTGAGATCTTGAGTTTTACCTCTAACTAATATAACGTGGTTTTTAAGTACCGGCATCCCATTCTTATCTACAGCGACCTCCCCTCTAATAGTTACGAAAAGACTTTCTTTCCAATCAGTAGCTGAATCCTTATGTCTACTCGGTATGTGATTAAGGAGAAGATCCGCTAACGTGGTTTCATCAACAACGTTATATTCTTCTTCTCTAACACCTAAAAGTTCACGTAGTCTACCAAAATACTTAACCTTCACCTTAATCATGAAATCACCCTTCGGACAAAATAGGGCAACAAAAAATTTAACCCTTTTCCCTAAAAATCAAAAAGATGACTGGAAAAGCCTAAGCCTAAGTAAATTAAAAGAAGTAAATAGAAAAGATGGAATCTAGGGTTCCTCATCGAGTCTATAAAATCTTTTTTCATAAAGACTTTTATTTCTGTATCTTTTCGTGTATCTACGCCTCTCTAAATTTTTGAGGCGAGCTTGTAAAATTGCTATTTTACTTTTTGATGGTTTTTTACGTCTTTTGAGGTTAATTCTGGCCTTTATGGCTAAGGTCTTAAATTTCAAGGATGATTTCTTTTTCCTAGTTCTTTTCTCTTTCGCACCAAGTTTTTCCTCCCTGAGAAATGTAACCGTTTTCGCTTTTAGGTCTACCTCCTTAACTCTCCATCCAACCGTCAGCCAATATTCTGATGGAGAACGATTTCTAATATTACTCCACCATCGTTTATGTTTGTACGCTGACTCCGGCAGTTTTTCGCCGATTATGTTCTCGATTTTAGTAAAGGAGAGTGTGATCTCACTATGGAACTTGCCTTTTTTAGCGAGAAAAACGCTGAGATAAGAATACTTACTTTTTGGACCACGTGGAAAAATACTTTTTACAGCACATCTCAAGCATGTAATTCTACCATTTTCATCTAAAATAACGCAGTTACCACAATATTGTATTCCACAGTAATGACATTTATAGAGCGCACTACTTGGATAAGTCTCCTCACAAAGCGCGCAGATGTTACCAATAGGAAAGATTCTTGACCGCACCAAACTAATCAATCCTTTTTTAGGAAAAATATTCAAAACATATAAAATGTTTTCCT
>CAZWWD010000038.1:0-1678 GCA_964637155.1 uncultured Candidatus Bathyarchaeia archaeon | reverse complement strand
AAATGTTTTCCTCTAATAATTATTGTTAGAGAGGAGGAGGGTTAATTAATGAAGAGTACGCCTATCGGCATAGCTTTAATTAATGACGAGAGAGAACATGTCTGGAGAGCTAACGCCCAAGAGTGTATGGAAGTTGTTCATAAATGGGCTGAAATAATCAGAAGAGGCGTTAAGAATATTGATGGAACCTCGCCAGAGGTTGTCGTGGGCTCAGAAACAATAACTTCTGTTAGAACTGCCCAAAAAGTCGGCGAGGAACTTGCTAGAGCAAACTGTAAGCAAGTGATACTTTGCTTTTATGTCTGGGACTTCCCCTTCCTAGTTTGGCCCTTCATTAATACCGTTGGAAGAGACAAGCCAATCTTATGCCTTTCAAACAATAGTGGCAAATACCCTGGGAACGTAGGCTTACTTGCAACGGATGGAGCTTTAAGGCAGGCTGGGATACGAACCCACCGGATAATAGGTAATATGGATGATCCCGAAGTGCAGGCAAAGGTTATAGATTGGGTTAGAGCTGCGCAAGCTTACACAACGATCCAAAACGAAGTTTACGGCATGTATGGCGGTCACTCAATGGGTATGGAAACCGGATACTTCCATCTGGTTCCAATAATAAAAACGTTTGGTGTAACAGTCCGCCAGATTGATCAGCTTCTACTCGTAGAAAAAATGAAGGAGGTTGACGAAAAAGAAGTTGAGAAGGGGATGAAATGGTTTACTGAACTGCTGGGTGACAGAATAAAGTATGATGGAAAAATGCTGACGCCTGAAACACTAAAGAGGCAAATACGTCTATACTTGGCAATGAGAATGATAAATGAGGAAAAGGGATTCGACTTCTGCGGTCTAAAGGGACAAAGAGAACTGTCAGAATATGTTTGCATAGGCGATGTTGCTGAAATGCTAATGAACGATCCATACGATTGGAATGGAAGAAAGGAACCAACGGTATGCGCCACAGAAGCCGATTCACTTGCGGCTGTAACAATGCAGCTACTCAAATACATTAGCGGCGGTCTTCCAGTCCTCTTCATGGATGTCCGCCTATATCATCCAGACAAAGACCTATGGGACTTCTGTAATTCCGGTAATCATGCAAGCTGGTATGCTTCAAGAAGTATGGATCCTAAAGAAAACTTCAAGAAGGTAACGTTTCATCCGGCATTAGAGTATTACTTCAAAGCTGGTGGAGCATCAGTTGAATTTGACGCTGCGCCCGGACCTATAACCTTCGCCCGTCTAGGATTATGGGATGATAAACTTTACATGGTAATCGTGTTAGGTGAAGCCGTCGAGTTACCGCCTGAAGAACGTAAAGCAATAAACGAACAAACAAACCCAACGTGGCCTCACGTTCACGCTAAACTGCATTGTAGCTTCGAAGAATTCATAGAGGTGTTCCCATGCAATCACATACTAGGCGTAGCTGGAAATCATGTTAGACCCTTAAAGTATCTTTGTGAAATAGCGGGTATAGAACCCATAATACTTGGTCCAGAAGCCCAAAAGTATAGTAAACCGCTTTGGAAGCGTGTAATCTAAAAACACATAAAACCTTCAACTCTACTCTATTTTTTTATGTCATTAATTTTTTATTCATATTGTGAAATGTAAATAGCGTCTACTGGACATTTCTCAAAACATAAACCGCACACATCGCATAATTCGTGGTTTA
>CAZWWD010000037.1:0-10450 GCA_964637155.1 uncultured Candidatus Bathyarchaeia archaeon | reverse complement strand
TCTCAATTAATCTCTAGCGGCTCAAGGCCTGCGCCTTAATCCACTCGGCCACCCCGGCTCAATTAGTATAAACTTAAGCTTCTTTATTTGTTTTTGGATTGTCGGCTCCAAATAACTAATGAAAAATTTATTATCTATCAGAAATACTTTTAGTTTAGCATTAGCTTTTAAGTGTTGAGCTAAATTGAAGTGCCAGTATTGTGGTTCAGATGTGCCTCTTCCTTTCAAATGTCCTTTCTGCGGTAAATATTTTTGTGCTGAGCATAGGTTGCCGGAGCTCCATAAATGTCAGGGTATAAAGATGGAATCCTCCACGTACGGTTCTTCTTTAAAAGAGTCTATTTCAGGGGGAGTTAAGGCTCCAAGAATTCGCGGTGGGTTTAGGCTGAATTTTAAGGCTCTCGGCGAATTTTCAAGCTTTACCGAATTTGTTCATTTATCTATAGGCGTATTGCTGGTTATGCTGGTTGGCTTCTCTATAGCGGTTGGAGGCGGTTTTTCCGTTAATCTTTCTCTAGTATTTTGGCTAACACTCGTCTTCGCCTCAGCCTTTATCCCTCATGAATTATTCCATAAGATTGTTGCTAAGACTTATGGTTTATGGGCTGAGTTCAGATTAACACTTTTAGGTGTAATGATCACTTTAATCTCGATTCTTTCTCCAATAAAGATTGTTTCCCCCGGCACAGTGATCATAGCTGGCGAAGTTGACAGAAGAATGATCGGTAAGATATCGCTTTCAGGCCCCCTCACAAACCTAGTGCTTTCCACAATATTTTTAGCTTTAAGCTTCGTAACTAACGCTTTTCTACTTAAAGTCGCTTTTATGTGGGGAAGCGTTATTAACGCGTTTGTAGCTCTATTTAATCTAATACCGTTTGGTTTTTTGGATGGGGCGAAGGTTCTCTGGTGGAACAAATACGTTTGGGCCTTAACCTTTATTACGTCTCTATTATCAACAATAACCACTCTAATAATATTCAATCAGTAAGAAACCAATTCTAATGGCCTAACGAAAATCCCCTAAAATTAAACTAATACATCTAAAATCAGATTAATTCTATGCTTATGTAAACTTCCTCTGGAACTCTCATCCGCATTATTCTACGCATCACTCGATCTTCAGCCTCAATATCCATCAGACGCTTATGTATGCGCATCTCCCATTTATCCCACGTCTTTGTTCCTTCACCACAAGGACTCTTCATCACAGGTACCCTAAGCTTCTTGGTTGGAAGCGGAATTGGACCTGAAACTTTTACCCCCGCTTTTTCGGCTATAGCTTTTAGTTCCCTACATATCTCATCGAGCTTCTTGTAGTCTGTGCTCGTAAGCTTTATCCTAGCCTTTCCAACCATCCTCGTTTCACCATTTCCCTTTATTCTTCCCTACTATACCACTAACAGCTCTATTTAAACTATTTCTCCAACATAATACTTTGAAAAACAATTTAAACTATTCGCCGTCTTTGAAGCTTCTTGGTTTGCCAAGAATATCTACGTATGTATGTTGTCGCTCCGAAGCCGCATGCTGCGCATCTTTTCTTCTTAACGTTATAGGATCGGCGGCCGCATCTTCTACACCTTATGTGAAGTGTTTTTCCCATCCGTTTTCCAAAAGATGGTGTACCCTTAGTCATTTTTATATCACCTCGGTGGAGGCGAAATCATCACAACGTTGTCGCCTCTAACTATTATTAAGCCTAGCTCCTTAACATTTTCGGCGTCAGTTACATCCTCCGCCTTTTCGAGAACCAAGTTTAGATGTTGGTCGAATCCTTGAAGTCTGCCCCTTATACTTCTTCCTCCTCTAAGTTTTATTAACACAACTTTTCCAAGGCTCTCTTCAAGTATTTGAGTCGCCATAGTTCTCAACATCCTTCATTAATCTGATTTTCATTTTTTCTATGAGAGACGCAAATTTATATGCGTTATGCTAATTTTTATCACATGAGCCATGTGAAACGTAGGTTTTCCCTCAGAGGGAAGGAACGGAAAAAACTTCTCAGAAGCTTCTCTAAGATTTTTAATGTTGACGCAGAACAAATATTTGGTGCCAAACCTTCAATCGAGGTTGCCGAAACATCCGAAATTAAAATCTTCATCATTAATGGTAAGCCTTTATTGATGAGCACCATTGACGGCGAGCTCGTGCCAACGTTAATGTTTAATGGCTTGATTCAGCTTCTTCCAAAAATAACTGTTGACATGGGTGCGGTTCCTCACATATGTAATGGCGCTGATGTGATGGCTCCCGGCATAGTTAAAATTGATGGAGAATTTAAAAAGGGAGATCTTGCCATAATTTTGGATGAGAGGCATGGAAAGGCAATAGCCATAGTTAGAGCTCTTTTGGACTCTGAAATTGCAAAAAGCCTTAAACGTGGAAAAGTCTTTAAGAATCTGCATTACGTTGGCGATTCAATCTGGAGAGTAATGAAAGAGATTTCCTGAGACGAAAGAGTTAAGACTTGAAAAGAACAAATTTAAAATAAGATTAAATGCTTTACAGAGGGTTTCAGGATTTGAAGAATTCAAACCTAGAGAAGGTTATTGGAAGAATAATTGGCAAGAGTAAAAAAGAAGAGAGTTCTGAAAATAAAAAGATGGAGGAACCAAAGGGGAAAGAAACCATAATTGAAACTACTGCTCCACCGCCTACCAATAAAATTTATCTTAAAGCGTTCCCCTTACGCTCGCTCGATGATCTAGAGAAAATTAAGAATGAGGTTAAATCTGGCAATATATTAATAATCAGGGTTGGCCCCTTAGCGGAGAAAAACGTTGAAGATGTTAAGCGCGCTGTCGGTGAACTGAGCGAATTTGTAGCTTCAATAGGTGGTGATATTGCGCGGTTAGGTGAGGAACGTATAGTTCTAACTCCGCCAAGCGTTCAGATATGGAAAGAAAAGGCTTCTACATCTAATGAGTAAGTTCTCACCAACAGATTTTTGCCTTTTACAATTATCGTAACTTGATCGTTTCTAGGATATCTGGCGCTATAGCGTTAACTTTATATCTTCTACGTAGAAATTCGGCGAGTGATAAACATTTACTTCTTTCACCATGACATACTATTATGTTTTCTGGCTTCTGCGAGATTCTGCGCAAATAGTTTATTATTTGCCTCCTATCGGAGTGTCCTGAGAAGCCCTCAACCGTATGAACTTTCAAGTTGATTTTTATAACTCTGATTCTTCCATCTTGGTCCATTATTGAAACTTCCCGCGCACCCTTTTGGATTCTACGTCCTAATGTTCCCTCAATCTGATAGCTAACAAATATTAGTGAGTTTCGTTCGTCATGTGCGAGATTTTGGAAATAATCTATTACGGGGCCTCCTTCGAGCATGCCTGCTGTAGCCAAAATTATGCAGGGTTCTCCTTCTATTATTTCGCTTCTAGCACTTGGATGCTCGACTATTGTGAAGTATTCAGATTCAAATGGGTTGATCCCTTTATTGATTATTTTATTGCGGACTTCCCTCGAAAGATATTCTGGATAAGCCATGTGTATGGCTGTTGACTCGGATATCATGCCCTCAATAAAGACCGGCGCCTCCTTTAGTTCGCCTCTTCTCATATACTCATCGATAACAAGCATTATTTCTTGCGCCCTGCCAACAGCTGGCACTGGAATTATTACTTTCCCTTTTCTGCTTAGAGTTTCATTAATTATTGACACAAATTTTTTCTCTGCTTCCGCTCTTGAGGGCATTATATCTGTGGGCGCGCTGTATGTGCTCTCAGTTATGATTGTTTCAACCCTCGGGAACTCTGTTGTTGAGGCCTCTAAGAGCATGGTTCTGCCATACTTGAAGTCTCCGGTATAAACTATATTATGATATCCCTCACCTATGTGCAGGTGTACTATTGAAGATCCGAGGATGTGACCAGCATTATGTAGTGTTAACCGTATATCGGGGGCTATATCGGTTACAACGCCATAGCGCAGTGGAAAAGTGTGTAAGACGGCTTCACGCACATCTTTTTGATCATATGGCAGTGGAATGCCCTGCTTAGATAGAACGTCTAAGTAATCAAGCTGGAGTAAAGTCATTAAGCTGACATTTGGAACTGAGCAATAAACTGGCCCATCATATCCATACTTGAATAGGTATGGTAGAAAACCGCAATGATCTAGATGAGCGTGAGTTATTACAACAGCATCTAAAGACTCGATATCAAATTGCGGCACATCTAATCTTGGAAAAGCCTCAAAAGGCTTCGTTGACCCAGGATTTATTCCACAATCTAATAAAACTTGGCTTTCTCTCGTCTGGACAAGAATAGCTGAGCGTCCAACTTCTCTTGCTGAACCAAGCATTGTTATTCTCACGTCACCAACCTCATATAGTAATGGACGGAATATTCTCTCGCCGACATTACGTAGTATTCTCTCCCTTTCTTTGCTGCTCATATAGAGTGAATGCCGTATATGCGCCATTATTTTCGATGGTTTAGATGGGCTTCTTACAGCTCTAGGCCTCCACTTTGTTCTAAGAATTATCTCCTGAAGTGTTGCCCCATTCTTCCCTATGACAAGCCCCGGCTTCTTAGCCTCTATTATTACTTCGCCCAAAGGCGGATCAAACATTATGTTTGTTATCTCAGCGTCCTTAGGCACTATCTCATTTATTATTTTTTCAGCTTCTTTCTCCGGTAATCTAACCGACGGATCCGAGCGTGGGACAATCCTCTTCTTTATGATGCTAACTATATCTGTGATTATCCGTTCCTGCTTTATTAGGACTTCCGGCTTTTTCACGTATATGGCTAGCGCTGGCCCCTCAAACTCTATTCGTGTTATTTCAGCTTCCTTTGGAATATTCTCCAAGATTATCTGTCTAATTTCAGATTTGCTTTTATCAGTCGATGGCAACCTATTCAATTCCCCTCTCTTTTTAAGCGTAAGTGTATTATACTTTAGAACCCTGAAACAAATTTACCAATCCAATAAGTCAAATTTATCACAGCGCCCCTTTTTTAGGTGAGACTCTCATTACTTGGGGCGCATTAGTATTAGTAAGTGATGAACTTAAATTTAAATCGTTCGGAAAAAATATAAAAGTTATTGGTAGCAAACAATATCCAGCATTTTTTGTCTTTAAATCTTTTTATTACCTAGAATATTTTACGTAATAAATGGAGCGTTCACTAAAGGTAGATAATGTTGGCTTCAAAAGTTCACCGCATACAATTACCTAGGGAAATAATTGTCGGAAGCGGAAGTCTAGATCTCATCAGTTCAATATGTGATGACCTAGACTTTACTGAAAAGGCTTTGATAATCGCTGGAGAAAAAACGTTTGAGATTGCTGGCCGAAAAATCAGAGAGATACTGCAGGATAGAGGATTAGCGGTTAGTGAGCATATAATCACATCCCGCGTGCCAACAGTTGAAGATGTAATTTCATCAGAGAAGAAAATAAGAAAAGTGAAGCCCCAAGTTGTTTTCGGCGTGGGTGGAGGCGCCAGAATCGACATTGCAAAGCTTAGCTCAGCTAAACAGGGCGTTCCCTTCATAAGCGTTCCAACAACAGCCTCTCATGATGGAATCGCAAGTCCATTCGCCTCCTTAAAAGGTTTAGATAAACCCTATTCAGTTATGGCTCAATCGCCAATCGCCGTAATAGCTGACACAGACATTATAATTAGGGCTCCCTACCGCTTTATTGCGAGTGGTTGCGGAGATGTTTTAGCAAAGTTTACTTCAACGCTTGATTGGAAGCTCGCTCACGAAAGAAGAAACGAATATTATGCGCAGTATACTGCAAGCATAGCGCTTATGAGCGCTAAACATGTTGTCGAGCATTCCCATTTAATAAAGCCGAATTCTGAGGAAGGGTTGAGAGTGCTTCTTGAGGCTCTTGTTAGCTGCGGCATAGCTATGGGGATGGCTGGAAGTAGTAAACCTTGTAGCGGTTCTGAGCATTTATTCAGTCACGCCTTAGATCTCACTGCACCTAAGCCAGCTTTACATGGTGAACAGTGTGGAATTGGAACAATAATGATGGCCTACCTGCATGGGTTGGATTGGCAACTTATAAGAGATACACTACGAAGAGTTGGTGCTCCTACAACTGCTAGTGAAATAGGTATTAAGCCAAAATACATTATTAAAGCGCTAGTTATGGCTCCGAAGATCCGGCCGGATAGATACACGATTCTTAGTGAGAGGCCGCTAACATATGAGAGTGCTAGAGCTTTAGCTAAAGAGACGGGGGTGATAGAGTAATTTATGGATAAATCGAAAACAATAATCACATTACTAGGTACTGGTCAAGCTAAGGTCAATAAGATTTTCATTCACAGAGGTTCAGGTTCAAAATGTCATGAATGCAAATATTTTAGTGTTTGCGTTAAAAATTTGGAGAAAGACCGCATTTATAGAGTTGTTAATGTGCGAGACAGAATTCTGAAATGTGAGCCATATAATCTTGAAATGCGTGTGGTTGAAGTTGTTGAAGCTGAGGTGCCGGCAGCTGTCTCCTCTAAGCAGGCTATTGAAGGTGCGATGCTTACGTTTCACCCACAAAATTGTGAGGAATCCGACTGTGAGAATCTAATATTATGCTCACCAGAATTTTTAAGAGATGGGGATCGATGTGAAGTGGTTGCAGTTTATGAATCTCTCAAGTGTCCTAGGGGTTTCCAGCTGAAGAGGGTGCTGTTGAAGAGGGTTCCTTCCTCTCAAAAACCTCAATGAAGCGTACAACCTTTTTCTCTGGGAAAAATCTTTGTATGTCCATGAAAATCCCGCGCTTAATGACCTGTATCCCTTCGATGTAAAAGGCTTCCTCAGGAATGCTTATCGTAACGTTATCCTCGCCGATCTCCAGGGTGAACTTTTCAACTTCAACTTGGGGTATTCTACGGTGAATTAAGGCTTTAATCTTCTCCTCGATTGTTTCAAGTTTCTTTCTGACGGTAACCTCATAAATCAAGGTTTTACCGGCTAATGGCGGATTAAAGTCTAGCTGAACCCTGCCAGCACCTATTGCGCGGACGGTGGCAACTCTCCCATTTACTTCAACTCTCATACCAACTCTTGGGGTTATGCCTTGTGCTGTGAATTTCCTTAGGGGATAAGTCTTCACCTTATTGGGATCTCTATTCCCAAAACCTTTCTCTGGCGGGATCTCTATGGTTTCCGTCTTACCTAGTTCAAGATTTAGGATAGCTTCTTCAAGAGACTTCAGAATCCATCCTTCACCTATAACTACAAGCTTAGGTTCGTATATTCCTCCCTCTTGATATATGCCTTCTTTACGCGATACCTCCTCTATAGTTGTGTCGAAAACCTCCCCTGTCTCTCCAATCCTAGCTACATAGTCTATTAATAGGAAATCGCCTTTCTCGAACGGCAAACAGCACACCCCGCGTGAAGAGTTAAAAACAACAATGTAAACCTCATTTATTAAGTTTTTTAATTATGGGAAAAGATTCTAATGCGAAAATTAAATTTTTAAAGTTTGCAGATCAACTTCAACTTCTTCCTCAACTTCTACTATTGCGTAGCTTCCTTGTTTAGCTGATCCCAAATTAACTACTAATGTCCCTCCCATCCATTCCTCCCCTTTTGCTTCGTGTATGTGCCCACACGCTACTAACAGTGGATTATGTTTCTCAATAAATCTTCTTACACTGATGCTTCCAGCATGTATGCCGAAAGCGGTTCTATCAAGCCTAGTATTTTTAGGTGGCGGATGCGAAACCAAAATTATTTGGCGTTGGCCTATTTCGTCGCCAAGACTATTTATGCAGTTCTGGAGGATTTCAGCGATTTCCCTCTCATTCATTTCAAAAGGAGTATTGAAAGGAGTTATTGGGCTTCCGCCGATGCCTATAAAAACTAAATCGCCATAGATAACTCCCCTGCTGTGAATACACTTAACATTGTCGAAATTTAGGTTAGTAAGTGACGGCGGGTCACAATTTCCAGGAACAAAAAATACTGGTATATTTATTTCAGATAAGATTAATAATAGCCTTCTTGCCTGTTCCACTGTACCAAAATTCGTTACGTCCCCACCTATAAGAATAACATCGGCTTTCTGCTTTTTTGCTTCCAAAGCTAAAGCTTCAAAGGAGGGTCTAAAACCATGAAAATCTGATCCAGCAATCATCCTCATATCGGTAGCCCCTGTAGGTGTCTATCCTACACTTTAACCTTTCCCTATAACCTAAGATTTTTTAATTAAAAAATTATAAGTTTTACAGAATATAGAAGTAGGGTCTTTGTTTTACTCTTAACCATTAAGCTTTGAAGATCTACCTATAATAAAAAGCAGAAGAAAAGTTTAGGGATTCGAGGAGAAAAATCGCGTTATATTTTTTGACGTAGCTAAGCCTTGAAGGGGTAATTTTTGCCATACTCATCCAAGAAGAATATTTCCTCTCTAGGCTTTCTAGGTCTCGCCGGCGGCTTTTCATCTGGGAACCCAATGGTTAAAAGTATTATAACCGATAACTCCTTAGGCACTTTAAGAATCTGCTTAACTTTTTCCTCCTCAAACGCGCCTATCCAGCAGACGCCCAGTCCCTCCTCATGCGCTTCCAGCGTCATAAAACTTGCAGCTATAAATGGATCCTGCCTATACCATCTTGAAATCCTTGGGTCTCCTAAAATTGCAATTACAGCCCCTGCTTCACCAACAAATTTTTGTCCTTTACATGCGCCAACAAGTTCGTTTTTAACTTTTTCGTCTTTCACAACTATAAAGTACCATGGTTGTCTATTGGCAGCTGAAGGCGCGAGTCTTCCTGCCTCCATAATTCTTTCCAAGCTATCATCAGGTATGGGTTCTCTTCTATATTTTCTAATGCTTCTTCTTTCTGATATTACTTTAAATACTTCCATTATCGGTTCCTCCTCATAAATTTATGTTAAATGCTTTTGATGTTATTAATAAACTTGGTTTATATAACTATTCTAATGCAATCCATTGTTATAGTTTTCTTTGATGCTAAATTTATCTCCTCCTTGAGTGAAAGAAAACTATCGCAGAGTTGTGAAGATGTACGAAAGGTTCATTGTTTATTCAAGTTTATGGGTTAATCAACTAAATATGCTTAATATACTTTAATAAGAGAGAAAAATTAAGAATCACCATCCGATACTTAACTTAGAGAAAGGGTTGTCTATGTTTGCTGTGAGAGCTAAAACTATTCTGTCGCCCTGTAGGGTTCTCAGGAAAGCATACGTTATTGTTGATGAGAATAGAATTGTTAGAATTTCGGAAGAGAAGCCTAAAAACACGAAGGAAATCCACAATTATGATGATTGTTTTCTTCTTCCGGGATTAATAGATATACATATGCATGGGGGATTCGGCGTCGACGTAACCTACTCAAGCGCAAAAGAAATCCTAAATCTCTCTAGAAACTTGCCTGTAACCGGCGTAACATCGTATATGCCGTCTGTAGTTACGGATTCTTTTGGACAAATAAGAAAGGCACTTAGAAATATTGTAGATGCCGCAAAAAGGTTGAATAAGGGCTCAAAAATCCTAGGGATCCACCTAGAAGGACCATATTTAAACCCTATTAAGGGTGGCGCTCAACCTAGAGAGCACATGCGTAATCCCTCTCTAGAGGAATTCAAAGAGTTTTATGATGCAAGCGAAAAAATGTTAAAGCGCATAACGGTTGCCCCGGAAGTTAAGGGCGGAATAGAATTCATAAGAAATGTTACAAAAAGATTTAAGGTTAAAGTATCGCTCGGGCATACCAATGCGACCTATGATCAGACTTTAGAAGCATTTAAGGCTGGCGCCACCATCATAACACATCTATATAATGGAATGAGAGGCTACCATCATCGTGAACCGGGAATAGTCGGCGCAGCCCTCACAGAAGATAAGGTTTATGCGGAAGTAATCGCCGACCTCGTTCACCTTCATCCCGCCACGTTAATAATAACCAAGAGATGTAAAGGCCCAAGTAAAATGATATTGGTAACAGACTCTATTTCCGGAGCTGCCCTTAGTGATGGAGTATATAAGCTTGGCTCCCAAACCATCACCATAAAAGAGGGCGTGGCAAGGTTAAAAAACGGTTCACTTGCGGGGAGCACCCTAACCATGATAAGAGCTATAAGGAACATCGTTAAGATCGGTGTCTCGTTAGAAGATGCTGTTAGAATGGCGACTCTAACACCAAGTAAAGCAATGGGTGTAAAGAGCATAGGTAAAATTGCGGAAGGCTATAGAGCCGACTTCACAATACTGAATGAAAAATTGGAGGTTGTTGAAACTTATATTGATGGAAAACCTATGCTTGAAGAGATCTTATAAATTTATTGGGTGATGCCATGCTGATATTAGGCGTTGATGGCGGCGCAACGAAAACCATGTGCGCCGTTTCTGATGAAAGATTTAATGTTCTTGGGGTTGGAGTTGCCGGACCATGCAATTATAATGTTGTTAGTGTTGAAGAGGCAGGTAGAAA
>CAZWWD010000036.1:0-10527 GCA_964637155.1 uncultured Candidatus Bathyarchaeia archaeon | reverse complement strand
AAGGCTTAGGCATAACACATCCAAAAAAGTATGCGCAACTAAATTTCAAAATTTACCGGTAAATTGGTGCGGGGGGTGGGATTTGAACCCACGAACCCCTACGGGACAGCCGCCTCAGGGCTGCGCCTTTGGCCTGGCTTGGCAACCCCCGCCTCTAATTTTTATAGAGCTTGTTTTCAGTTAAATTTTTATCGGTTTCCATTTGCATCTCTAATCAAAAATAATTTTTATTTATTGCCTAAATTTTAATGGAGCATAAGTTTAAATTTCAATAGGAATTAAAAGTAATGTGATTTTGCGGTGGAGAAGGCGATGGTTAAAGCAATGGCACTTAGAGAAAAGGATTTGGAATCCTTTGAGAAGCGAGAAAAATACGCTATCGCAGCCGTCGGATGTGGAAGGATGGGTCTGCCAACAGCATGCTTATTTGCGGACGCCGGCTTCAGGGTGACATGTTTGGATATTAATCCGAAGATCGTAAAGCAGATTAACGAAGGAAAAAGTCCCTTTCTTGAACCTGGTCTAGACAAATTAATAAGAAAAAATCTGAAGGAGGGACGTTTAGTAGCTACAAATGATGTAAAGGCAGCTATACTGAATAGCGATATAATAGTAATTACTGTTGATACACCGATCGACGAGAAAAAGAGGCCTAACTACTTAAATCTTGAGAATGCATGTAGAAGCATAGGCCTATATCTTAAATCGGGAGCTTTATTAATTCTAGAAAGCACTGTAGGGCCAGGCATAACGGAATATCTCGTTAAGGAAACTTTAGAAACATCTTCTGGATTAAAAGCTGGGAAGGATTTTGGTTTGGCTTTCAGCCCTATACGTGCTACAGCCGGAAGAATCTTATATGATATTACGAATTACCCCCGAATTTTGGCAGCTATAGATAGACGAAGTTTAATTGCCGCAAGAGCAATACTGAAAACTATTGTAAAGGGGGAGATAGTGGAGGTCAGCAACATTAGAACAGCTGAGACCGTTAAACTATTCGAAAACATTTATAGAGATGTAAATTTAGCCCTAGCTAACGAACTTGCGAAATTCTGTGAAAGAGCGGGGATCGATTACATTGAGGTACAGGCTGCTGCTAATACTCAACCATATTGCCATCTACTCAAGCCTGGAATAATCAGTGGGCATATACCTAAAGACCCTTACCTCCTAATTTATGAGGCGGAGAGTTTAGGTGTAAAGCTACAGCTCCCAATTTTAGCTAGAAAAATAAACGATGAGTCTATTAAGAGAGCTTTCAGACTTATTAAAGATGCTTTTAAGATTATGGAGAAAACTCTTAAACGATCAAAGATCGCTATTTTGGGTATATCGTATAAACCCAATGTTAAGGAAGTCAAAGGTTCATTGATCATAAATCTCATCAAAATGTTGCAGGAGAGGGGAATAAGAGTCAGCGTTTTTGATCCTTTTTACTCATATAAAGAACTAAAGGATATGGGTTTACCGGCTGAAAAGAATCTAACCGCAACTCTGAAGAGCGCAGATTGCCTTGTAATAGCCGTTGGACATGATAGATTTAAGCGCCTAAGCATTAGGAAAATAAGTGTCATGATGAAGAAGCCAGCTGCGATAATTGACTTAGCTCACATAATTAGCCCATTGAGGGCTGAAAAGGAAGGCTTCGTTTACCGTGGCCTCGGAAGAGGTGTTTGGACCATATGAAAAGACTTAAGATGGCTGTTATCGGCGTAGGATTTTGGGGTAGAAATCATGTTAGAGTTTTAGATGAGCTTACCGATGTTGAGCTTATAGCAGTATGCGACGTGAATAGGGAAAGAGCCAAAGCGGTCTCAGAGAAATATGGTCTAAAATCATACGGAGAAAGCTTGGAAATGTATAGGAAAGAAGATATTGACGCAGTGACAATCTGCGTTTGGTCGTCTAGACTCGCTGAAGAAGCCCTAAAAGCATTAAAGTATGGAAAACACGTGCTGGTTGAGAAGCCTATGGCTAATTCTGTGAGGGAAGCTAAGCATGTATTAAAGATGGCGGAATCCAAGAAACTTAAGCTTTCCGTTGGTTTCATTGAAAGATTTAACCCTGGAGTCAGAAGGGTTAAAAAAGCTATAGAAGACGGTTTACTTGGTTCAATAGTTTCAGCAACTGCCAAAAGAGTTTCTAAATGGCCTCAAAGAATAGGCGATGTTGGTGTAGTGAAAGACACCGCTATACATGACATAGACATTATGCGCTTCATATTCAATGAAGAGCCAGTAGCCGTCTATGCTAGGGCTGGAACCCTCCAACATGAAAAATTCGAAGATTACGCTCAGATAATGCTTGCCTTCCCAAATAATAAGACAGCTTTTCTAGAAGCAAACTGGCTAACACCCTACAAAGTTAGGAAACTAACTATTACTGGAAGCAACGCGATAGTTTCCTTAGACTATATAACGCAGAAGATGACGATTGAAACTTCAGGGCAGACGTTAACTCCAAGATATGAGTGGGAGGAACCTTTAAAGATGGAGTTACAGCATTTCGTGGAATCCATATTAAATGATAGAGAGCCCACGGTAACTGGAATGGATGGCGTAAGAGCCCTAGAAATAGCTGAAGCAGCATTAAAATCCGCAGCTGAAGGACGTCTAGTTAAGGTCTAATCTTTCATCTATTAAAGCAGAAAAATATCTGAGATATTTTAGTTCTAAGAGAAGAAAGCAAATGAAAAAGGCTAAAAATTTAAAGAATTCTACCAGCTATTTCCCTGATTCAGATATGTTTTTCAGGTTAAATGGTTTTCCATCTAAAAGTATTTTATCAGGTATCCTATCTTTCCACTTTTTAAGGAAATTTATTTCATCCCTTTCGTTTCTAAGTTCGTCAGGTAGCATCTCTGGGATTTCATCCCTTATGGGATACCAACGTAAACATTTTGGGCAGACAATAATTCCCTCAATTATTTCTTCCTCTTCCTTAAACACGTATAGTTCAAGCGGATGATACTTGTCAATTGGACACGCCAAAATTTCCATGAGACGCCTCTTCATAACTGATCACTTGCTTCCAGAAATTTCTCTTTAAATTAATGATTTAGGTTTCCCAGTTATAAGTATATCTAAAACCACTTGATACCATCTTGGACCGACGGTTCTAACTATTCTGGCAAACAGCATTTTAAAGTCTACGTTTAAGCTGGACAGCTTCATGGAAACTTTTTCGATAACTTTTTCAATCGGTTTCTCGCTTTTCCTAGCGTGTTCAAAGTCGTAGTAGTGGATTACACCGCCCTTAGGTTTCAAAGCCATAAGCGCGTAATCTAAATATTCGTATGCTTTCTCTGGTAGTGGCATTAAAACTCTATCGGCTACATTCCTCAATTTAGACTCGATTATCTTTTTTGCATCTCCTTCAATTGGCTCAACTATATTCTCAACTTTATTTAATTCCACATTTGCCTTCATGTAATAGACGGCTGCGGGATTAATGTCTATTGAATACACTTTTTTAGCTTTAGAATGCTTAGCGATCATTATTGAAAAGCAGCCTACACCTGCAAACATGTTAATCACAACCTCGTCTGGCTTAACTTGTTTAGCGATTCTAATATGTTCATAGGATAATCTGGGAGAGAAATAGCATTTTGCCAGATCAACTTTGAATAGGCATCCATACTCTTTGTGGATGGTTTCCGTCTTTTTCTCTCCGCCTAGCCACTCTAGCTTTCTTAGGCGCATTTCTCCGGAGACGGGGCTAGCTTGACCTAAAACTGTTCTCACATTTTTGTTCATTTGCATCACGGCTTCAGCAATCAGCTTACTTTTGTTTTCAAGAGTCTTCGGTATTTTGAGAATGGCTATGTCTCCAACTATGTCGAAGGATTTATATAGTGTCCTCAGCTCCGAAGGAGTCAGAATGTCTGCGAGTTTCTCCCTTAAATTCATTACAGCTTACCCTATTCTGCTCGACCTAAGAATGTTTTTGCAGCCTCTTTCTTAACGAATCTAATAATCCTTTTAGTTTCTTCATCAATCATAGAAAGTATTAAGAAGTATATTAATGCACCAAATAATACTTTTGCCACAGTTACTGTTAACCTAGCCGGGGTTTGAAGCAAATATAAAGCTAGAACCATTGGTAGAGATGCAATAAAGTATTTTCCAATATTCATCCAAGGAATCGTGAACTTCAGGCATTTTCTCGCTATCATGTATTTCGCTAGCATTACGATCACGTTAGCTAGCACGTTTATTGATGCTAGGTACACCGCAGCCGTTAGAGCATCTAGAGAAACCGATGTGAAAATTAGGTAGGTTGATGGTACAACGATTGCTGCCTGAACGTAAATTAAAGTTATCGATAGGAAAAGTTTGCTTTTAATGATTTCTTTGCAAGATATTTTTGCGCTGACATCGATTTTTTCAGTTCCACTTATAATTGAACCGAAAACTAGTGAGAGAGTTGTGAGGAATGCATTTAATGATAATGCCATAAGAACCGGTTTGGCAACTCTATAAGATATGTTCAGAATTGAAAGGATGTCTCCGGATAGTGTTATTGCGCCCAAAGTCATGGGTATGGCGAACATCAAAACCATTTTAAGCGAGGTTGTTACATCCTCTTCCCCCCCTCCTGAGAGAAGCTTCGGGTAGAGAGCAAAGGCAAGATAGAATGAGTAACCAATTATCGAGGAAATGGCTTGTGATGCTCCATAATAGGCTCTGGAAAGCTCTCCAACATAGATGAAGAGAAATATGTTGGTGAGCATAAGTATTCTCCCACCTATAATATTGTAAATATTGAGTAACGAAGCTTTAAACCACTCTTTAACGTAATCCCATCGAATTTTCTCTTTGAAAAGAGGCATTAAATATCTCAAGTAAAAAACTATTTGAATTAAAAATGCTAAGGTTAATCCTGTCAGTGCGCCCATTAGCTTCATCCTTAAAATAACTATGAATAGAAAGACAAGTGGCACTTTACTTACTTCAAGAACAAATAATCCGAAACCGATGGTTTCCGGGCGCCTAGAGCGTAGGATCGCCTCTAAAACAGCCACTATATGGTTCTCAATTATCAGGAATACGCCAACCATGTAGGTGGCTAAGTATTCTCCGCGAATTTGAAGGGCGTGTAAGATTCCTGGAATCGAAAATATGTATAATATCGCCGCTATTGTGGCGATGATAGTATTTACAACTAAACCGGTTTTTGAGGAACCGGGGTGTCGTCTAGCCACAAATCTTGTCACCCAAAATGGAATTACCATGGCCACCAGCGTGAAATAGGATAAAACATCGTTAATGTTATTGAAGATCCCATACTCCTCAATTGATACATTCCTAGTAATTATCAAAGTGTTAAGTAATCCTGTCCCAACACTAATTAACCTAAACAAGAAAAGAACGAATCCTGAATACCTAAGTCTAATTGAGTCTTCGGTCAAGCTGGCACCATGCTCTAGCTATATTTTTCTATTCTGGAGACAGAGAAATTTATTTTTATCTAATTCTGAAAGCTATTTATTTGAAGAGGTTTTACTCCGTGGTTTTCAACAATAAAGCTAATAAGTTTTAGTTCCACTTATAATAGCCTAATCATGAAATGGAAGTAATGCTGGTAACTTCGCCATGTTAAAAATGTTTCCAAAGGTTCCAGACCAGCATAAACCTGGAAATCCTCTAATTCCAAATGGCTTAGGGATATTCTATGTTTTAGGTTCAGTTTTGTATCTTTTCCTTCTCCATTACTTTTATGGTATAAATACTGATGTTAATGAGAATACGCCGGCTCTAAATTTGGCTGTATGCATCTTGTTCGGCGGCTTTATGGGCTTATTGGATGATTGGGCTGACATTAAGTGGAGATATAAAGCTGTTTTACCCCTCATCGCTTCCCTGCCATTGATCGTTGTTCGGGAGGGTGATCCAACAATGAGCACCTACTTTTGGGGTAAAATTAATCTTGGAGTATTCTACTATTTTGCGGTTATACCGTTAATTGTCACTATAACGACTAATGCGGTTAATCAGCTTGGTGGTTTAAACGGGTTAGAATCTATTTGCCCGTCAATAATCTTAACTGGCATGTTAGTGGTTTCAATAATTCACGGACTGAAGGAAAGCGTCTTATTATATGTTCCGCTCATTTTCTTATGGGTTTTAGCCTACTATAATTTTAGAGGGAAAATATTTGTTGGTAATACTGGATCCTTCGCTTTCGGCATTACTCTAGCCTCATATGCTATTATCGCAAATATTGAACAAACGCTGGCAATCTCAATAATTCCATATATAATTAATTCAACTCTTGTGCTAACTAACATTTTATTCTTTAATCGCAGAGCTAAGCTTAAGATGGATGGAATAAAACTTAAAGCAACCCACAGAAGAAGCCTCATAACTTTAATTGCCTATTATTATCCTACAACTGAACGTAAACTAGTTTTATTAATTTCCTCACTATTTATTCTCACAACCGTAATCGCCATATTGGTTTCAACAGTATAATCAAAGTTAGGTATGCGTGCGGGAAAATGAAAGTTTGGTATGATGCTTGCACAGGCAAACAAGTTCGCTATGGAGCAGCAATAATAAAACGCCTAGAGAAAAAAGGGCATAAAACAATATTTACAACGAGGGAACATCCAGATACAATTCCATTAGCGAAATATTTGGGCTTAAATTTTGAGATCGTAGGCAAGTATAATCCGCAATCGAAGTTCACTAGATTATATGAGAGTTTAGAAAGACAATTAAAGTTTTGCAATATGTTTAAAGATGGGCCTCCCGACGTAGCTATTTCCCATCGTTCAGTAGAGCAATGCCGTGTTGCATTTGGCCTCGGGATCCCCACAATTTCTACGCATGATACGCCGCATGCTGATGCAGTGAACCGTCTCACGCTACCCCTTATCGATATGCTGGTTGTTTCAGAGGCTATACCCGATAGGCATCTGAAACAATATCCCGTAAAAAGAATAGTTAAATTCGGTGGAGTTGACGAAGTAGCTTGGATCAAGGACTTTAAACCGAAACAAAAATTTGATTTTGGTCATCCGTTGATTGTGGTGAGACAAATAGAGACAAAAGCCGCTTACGCCGAAGGCAAAGAGGACATAACCCTGAAAATTGCAAAGAAACTTTCAAAATATGGTAAAGTTATCTTTCTTTCAAGATATGAAAGGAAACCCATAGAAAACCTCATTGTCCCCAGCGGATTCATTGATTCAGCCAGTCTAGTTGCAGAAGCAGACCTAGTGGTCAGTGTTGGCGGGACAATCGCTAGGGAAGCTGCGTTGCAGGGGACTCCGAGCATAGTTATTCCAGCGCTGGGTTATTCAGCAGTTAACGAGTACCTTCGCAAGAGAGGTTTCCCGCTGTTTACAGTTAAAGTCACAGAAATGATTGATTACGTTAAATCTTTTATTGGTAGAAAATTTGATGTGAGAGCATTACTTTCTGAGTTAGAGAATCCTGTAGATGTGATCGAGAAACTAATTGATGAACTATCCCGTAAATAAAGATTGGTGACGAACTGCTAAATGGAGTTGAATTGGATTGGATATAGAAGGAAAAAAAGTTATGGTAACTGGGGGAGCCGGTTTTATAGGTTCCCATCTTGTGGAAGAATATCTCAAAAATGATGCTGAAAAGATAATTGTCTACGATGATTTTTCGTCGGGTACAATGGAAAATTTAATTCACATTAAAGATAATCGTCTTAAAATAGTTAAAGGCTCCATCTTAGATGAGTCTTTACTAAATAGAGTAGTTAGAAGCGAAAGAATCGACATTATAGATCACCAAGCCGCAGAATTAGAAATCTACTCTGGCATAAGAGATGCGAAGAGGGATGCGGAAATCAATATTTTCGGCACAATAAATGTTTTGAACTCAGCGATTAAAAATAACGTTAAAAAAGTTTTATTCGCATCTTCTGGAGCGGTTTATGGTAGAGCTGAGACCACCCCTCAAAGCGAAACTTGTCTTCCTAGACCGCATTGGCCCTATGGTGTAAGTAAGCTAAGTGCAGAGCGCTACTGTCTTCAATATAACGAGTTGTATGGGCTAAATGTAACTGCTTTTCGATATAGCATAGTGTATGGTCCAAGAGAATGGTTTGGACGGGTTTTAACAATGTTTATAAAAAGAATTTTTCTAGAAAATAAGCCTCCCGTAGTTTTTGGCGATGGAACGCAAACGAGAGATTATGTTTACGTGAAGGATCTAGTCAAGGCGCACATGCTTGCCATAAGAAATGATAAATCATTCGGCCAAGTCTTTAACATTTCAAGCGGTAAAGGAATAAAGATAAGAGATTTAGCGTCATTACTTTTGGAGATTTCAGGCAAAAACTTCGATATCATATTTGATGATCCAAAAGAGGGAGAAGCCTCGCAATATCAACCCGAAAGAATAAGGCTTCCAGGCGAATTGAAAACTTTCGTGCTAGATAATGGAAAAGCTCGCTCTATTCTAGGATGGAAGCCGAAAACTGAATTACGTGATGGACTTATCGAGGAAATCAACTGGATACTGGAAAATCCGTCAAGATGGCGGGTAAAACCGAGAGTCTAACCAAACGAGGCGAAAAGGAATGAAAAGAATAATGGTTACGGGTGCTGGCGGCCCAGCCTCAATCAACTTTATTATGTCCCTCCGAATCTCTCCAGAAAAAATATACATCACTGGAGTTGATGTAAATGCTTTTAGAATCCATTTGTCTCCAGCTGATTCTAAGTTCATAGTTCCCAAGGCTACTGAAAAAGGTTACATAGATGTTTTAAATGAGATAATTCGAAGGGAGAATCTAGATTTCATCCACGCCCAACCAGACATCGAGGTTAGAGTTCTGTCTAAACATAGGAATAGGCTTGAAGCTAACGTTTTTCTTCCCTCTGATGAAACCGTCAGGATCTGTCAAGACAAGCTTGAATCAGCCAAAATATGGCTTAAAAAGAATGTTCCAACCGCCAGAACCATTGAAATTAAAAGTGAGAAAGACATCGAGAGGGCTTTTGAGGAATTTGGCCGTCCAATATGGATCAGAGCCAGACATGGTGCGGGAGGAAGAGGGAGCACTCCGGCATATAATGTTAAAACCGCGATTTCATGGATAAACTATTGGAGAACGAGAGGTGAAGATTGGGATTTCATCGCCCAAGAATTTCTAGGGGGAAGAAATCTAGCTTTTCACAGCATATGGAAAAATGGCGAGCTTGTGGTTTCAATGGCTAGGGAGCGGCTGGAATATATATATCCTAATTTAGCTCCATCAGGAATCACGGGTACCCCCACCGTCCAGCGGACAATTCATGATGATAGGGTAAACGAAATTGCGGTTGAAGCCATCCTGGCTATTGATTCAAATTTTAATGGAATTGCATGTGTAGATCTAAAGGAAAACAGTGAGGGTGTTCCATGTGTAACGGAAATCAACGCTGGTAGAATGTTTACAACCTCTTTCTTCTTTCCATATGCGAGCAAGGTTCTCTTCGGGGACTACCGCGGCAATCTCCCATATATTTACTTAAAGCTGGCTTATAAGGAGAGAATTCCCTCCCTCCCCAAATTTAACGTTTTACCTGAAAATCTTTATTGGATAAGACATATTGATGCGCCAGCCTGTCTAGTTAAAAATGGGAAGATCTTGGGGAGAATGTACAAGTGGTAAAGCTTGTAATATTTGATTTGGATGGAACACTAGTACATCTGCCAATCAACTATAAGAAATTAAGAAATGAGATATGTAAAGCCTTGGAAATCGAGCATGTTGACTCCATTTTAGGGACTCTTTCCGCTGTTGATGAAAAAACTCGAACTAAAATTTTTGGCATCTGGAGTAAACTTGAGCTAGAAGCCCTACCAAACCTAATTAAGATAGCTGAAGGAATGAAACTTTATGAGAGTTTTCAGCATACGCTTAGATGCCTCGTCACCCTGCAAGGCAGAGAAGTGGTAACGAAAATTTTGGAGAGAACAGGTTTACACTTTGATCACATTGTCACTAGGGAGAACAGTCTTGTTAGAAGTGAGCAAATAAAGATCGTTATTGAAAGGTTTAAGGTTAAACCAAGCGAGGTTCTTGTGATCGGCGACAGAGAAAGCGATAAAAAAGCTGCTGAAGAAAACGGATGCAACTTTATGTTTGTAAAAAGGGTTAAATCATGGTTAAGAGATATTCAACAGAGAGGTGGATGTGTTGGGAACTGTCATGGTTAATGTCAAAACTAAAAAACCAGAGAGCGTAAGAATATACTTAATGGAGGTTTTGAGCACTTTATCAAAAAATAAGTATTTTTCCATAGAAAAGTTTAGTGTGGAAGCGTCTGAAGAATGACCTTGCTTTATGCTAAAGTGATTTAAAAGGTTACGACTTTATGGTTGGAAGGGAAGCCCTAAACTGGTTAAAAGAGGCTATTGCTGATTACAAGAGAACTGAAAGAGCTTTTGAAGATGAAGATTGGGCTCTAGCTGCATTTATGTCCCAACAGGCTTGTGAGAAATCTTTTAAAGATGGAGAGCCCCATTAATTTAGTTATCATAAATGTTGAGTTTT
>CAZWWD010000035.1:0-12008 GCA_964637155.1 uncultured Candidatus Bathyarchaeia archaeon | reverse complement strand
AACCATCATCTAATCGCTCTAGTCTGCAGCCAGCATCCTCCAGAATCTTATTTGCTGGAGATTCAACAACTATCTTATGGAATTGCATACCGCCGCCGCCTATTCCCCCTCCGAATGAGAGCCTTCTTTCGAATACAACAGTCTTCAGTCCGGCTTTGGCAATGTATATTGCTGCGGTTAATCCTGAGGGGCCTGCGCCAACTATGACAGCGTCGGTTTCAGCTATGTTAATCCAATCTTCCATGGTTTTCCGGATTATTGCTCGAGTTATTACTTCTTCTTCAACTTCCTTAATTTTTAGGGGCATGTTCTCAACAGCCTCCCCAAGTTACTCTCTTTATCACCGTCACGGAAAGGTTAAGATATTTTGAATATGTTCAGATTTAAGTCTTATCCCACAAAATTTAGTTTAAATCTTACTTGAGGATTTCTTTCTGCACGCGTAGGCATAGTTCACAGAATTTTAGTGCCACTTTTTCTTGGCTAATTTTTCCGGAGGCTATTTCGCTGGCTATATTACTTGCAGCTGACTTTATTATGGGTAGAACATCTTTAAATTGCGCTAAACTCTTATGTCCACGCTTTGAACGCAGATACTGGCTTATGGCTGCTTGGGTTGTTCCAAGTTTTTCAGCAACCTCAACTTGCGTAAAATTATATTTTTCAATAAGTTCTCTAGCAATGTAAGATCTGAACACTGGTAGGAGATAACGACCTATTGATTCACATGGGGGATGCGTTTCACTTCACCTGTATAATATAACATGATTATAGCTAAATTAATTTTTCTCTCATTCAATTATTAGTGCTCCAGCAGGTTAAACGTTGCTAAGAATCTATTGGCTAATCCGCCTACAAGAATTGCAAATGATATTTCAATTATGGTTATTGCGAAAGCCTTTTTCCATCCGAATTCTTTTGTGCATGCCGCTATTGTAGCTATACATGGCACATAAAGCATCACCACGAGGGTGAATACGAACATTTGTAATGGGGTTAAAACAGATTGAAAGTTTGTTGTTCCAAGTAGAGCTGCAAGCATTATTAGGGTAAGCTCTTTTCTCAGTATTCCAAAGATCAGCGTTACGCCTGTTATTTCCGGGAGACCTAGCCAGCTAACGGTTACAGGGCTTAAAGCTTGGGAGAGAGGTTTCAGTAAACCATAAATTTCCACTAGCTTAATTATTATGCTACTTACGATTATTAGGGGGAAGGATATTTCGAGGAACTCTTTTAGTCGAAACCATGTCTGCTTAATGATTGTCTCTAAATGTGGAATCCTGTAGTCGGGCATCTCCATTATCAGAGCTGTTGGTTCACCGGGCAATATTTTAAATGCAAGTCTTCCAAGTAGGAAAACTATCGCCAAATTTATTATGTAAAGTGTTAGTGCCCACTTCATTCCAAGAAATGCTCCAACAAGCCCTAAAATTACAACTGTTCTCGCCGCACATGGTATTAGGGTTACCACGAAGGCGGCAAGGAATCTTTCTCTCTCCGTTTCCATTATTCTGCAACCTAAACATGCTGGAACATTACAGCCGTAGCCGAGCATTATTGGGATGAAGGCCTTACCGTGTAATCCTATCTTATGCATTAATGTATCAGTTAGGAAAGCTATTCGAGCTAAATATCCTGAATCCTCAAGCGTATAGAGGATTAGATAGAATGGGATGATGTAGGGTAATGCTATAGTGACGTTTGCTATAATCCCCTCCATAAGCCCGCCCCAGATTATTTCCTTCAGAAAACCTGAACCTAAAATCTGTTTAAACAGCGGCTCGAGGCCATAGAGCAGGTCGCTGAGTAATTCGGAGGTGTAGTCTCCGAAGCTGAAAATTGTTTGGAAAATTCCGAGGACTACCAGCGCCAATATTAAATATCCTGCAATCCTGTGGGTTGTTAGGCTGTGTATTCTTTCGCTTATGGATGGCTTTATGTGCGGGAGAATTTGCTGAACTTCTCTCGCTATTCTGCCAGCAGCTTCGTAACGTTCGGAGGTAATCACTGTGGGGCATGGGTGTCCATGTATCTTCTCAAGCTCTCTCGCCAATTTCTCCGCTAACTTAAGGATCTTTGGATTTAATTTCTCTATCTCTCTTTCAACCTGCTCATCTTCCTCAAGAAGCTTTATTGCAACCCATCTCACCGGATACTTTAATTGGAGACCCTTAAGAGCTTCTATTAGCTGGCGGATTCTCTTCTCGATTTCCTCACCATACTTTATTGTTACCGGCTTTACTTCCTTTTTCTCAATAACTTCGATGGCCCTATCGAGTAAATCGTATATTCCCTTACCTTTTATGGCTACTGTTGGAACTACCGGAACACCTAGAATTTTTTCGAGCTTTCCACAGTCTATCTTTATCCCTTTCTTTTCAGCCATATCCATTTGGTTTAGGGCTATAATTAAGGGTGCTTCGAGCTCTATTAGCTGCAGAGTAAAGAACAGGTTTCTCTCAAGCACTGATGCGTCTACAACATTTATGACTAAATCAGGGTTTTCGGTGGCGATGTATTCTCGAGTGATTAATTCTTCAAGTGAGAACGTTGATAAAGAGTATATGCCCGGTAGATCAATGATGTCTATTACGTATCCCTTAAAGTGGAGAGTCCCCTCAGCCTTCTCAACCGTTTTCCCAGGCCAATTTCCAATGTGCTGATGTAGACCAGTTAGCTGATTAAATATTACGGATTTACCGACATTAGCATTCCCGGCTAAGGCGAACCTGAGCTTCTTCTTGGGCACCTCTGAACCTCCACAAAGATTCTCTTAGCCATCCCTCTACCGAGCACAAGCCTATATCCTCTAACAAGAACCTCAATGGGGCCGTTAAAGGGTGCGGATTTAATCATGGTCACCTTTGTGCCCGGCGTTAAACCCATGTCCACAAGTCTTTTTTGGAAGCCCCATCCCCAACATCTTCCCCATCTTGAGCTGGCCCTTATGGATGTGATTATTCCGCTTTCACCCCTCTTTAACGCCGTCAGAGGCACTTCCATTATTGGTCATCTCCTTCTGGACCGTTTTTGATTTTACGGATCATTATTGAGGAAGCCATACTACGGTTTATGGCGCAGATTTTTCCGTCGATTTTAATTATTATTGGATCACCCATTGGAGCTTTTTCGATTATTTCAATACGCTTTCCGGGCTTTATTCCAAGCTTATTAAAGTACTTCAAAAAATTAGTTTTTTCATCGGCTATTTTTATGATTATGCCTTTGTCGCCAACTTTGAAATCCTTTAGGGGAAAAGATTTTTCTTCGAATATTTCGCCTTTTTCGGTTGGAATGGGATTTCCGTGAGGGCAGGTTTTCGGATTTTTTAGGACATGTTCAATTTTTTTAGCAACATCTCTAGGTATCCAATGCTCAAGTTGACAGGCGATATCGTGAGCCTTATCCCACTCAACCTCAAGTAGGTCGGTTAGGAGCCTCTCTAGAAGCCTATGTCTCCTAATAACATCTATGGCTATTCTGCGGCCTTCTTCAGTTAGCTGGACACCTTTGTAGGGTTCGTGAATCACGAGCAGATCTTTCTCAAGCCTTTCAATAGTGTTAGTTATGGTTCCTGGGGCAACATTCAACATTTTAACGAGATCGCCGGTTCTAGCGATTCCATTACGTTCTTGAAGCCTATAAATGGCTTCAAGGTATTCTTCGATAACATTGGAAAGCTTTGCTGGCAATTGCTAGCATCCCCCTATTTTTACGATTAAACTAAAAAGTGTTTACGATCAATCGTATTTAAGTATTCCGTTGGAAGCGAGAAAATGGTGGACTCAGAGGGGTTTACGGCGCCATCACGGCAATCTTTACTTGTTTGACGCCTCTTTTAGCCATTAGCTTCTGCGCTAGGCTTCTTATTTCACCTACTTTCCCGTTAACTGCTATTATTTCTAAGCATTTATCCTCTTCTAGATGTATGTGCATTGTCGATGATATTATATCTCTAAACTCGTGCTGGATGCCTATTATTTTCTCTAGGAGGTTCGGTTTATCAAAGTAATATAGGATGAGTATTGCTCCGGTTACATGTCCAGCTTCCTCACGGGTCCACTTAAATTCACTTATGAAGGTTCGCATAGCATCATGAACCGCTTTTGAGCGGTTTTCGTAGCCCATACTTCTCCAGACGCTGTCGAATTCTTTGACAAGTTGGGGTGGAAGCGAAATACTGAAGCGCACAACACCCGTTTTACCCGGCATCTAAAACACCAAAAAATATTTTGCTTTCATTATAGTTAAGTTTTTAAGTTAGTGTTACATTCTAACTTCTCAGTAACATTAAAACTTCATCCCAAAAGGATTAAAGCAGTGAATCAGCATATGGCTCCTATAATTGAACTTGAGAATGTTTCAACCGTTTATGAGGGGGAGAGGAGGCCGGCGATCAAAAATATCAATTTAACTTTAGAGGAGGGTGAACTTGCCTACATTATTGGGCCAAATGCCGCTGGAAAAACAACTCTCCTTGAAACAATAAATGGTTTACTGCCAATTTTCGAGGGGAGAGTGTCAGTTTTCAATTTAGATGTAGAAAAGTATGGAAGAGAAATTAGATGTCAGATCGGCTATGTTCCACAGGATTTCATGGTTGATCCCGGGGAACCATACACAGCTCTAGATGTAGTTCTAATGGGCAGGTATGGTAAGATTGGGGTTCTACGCAGAACCAGTAGGGAAGATAAAGAAAGAGCGATTGAAGCCATGAGGCTTCTAGGCGTAGAGGAATTGGCTAATAGGCCTATTGGCAAGCTTTCCGGCGGACAACAGCAAAAAGTTATGATCGCAAGGGCGCTAGCTAAAGAGCCCAGAATATTTTTGTTAGATGAACCGTTCAGCAACCTAGATCCAGAGTCACGGGATAAGATCTCGGCATTAATAGATCAAATACGTAGGGAACGCAACATAACTACCATAATAGTTACACATGACATAGGCCAGATTTCGGATTCATGCCATAGAGTAGTAGTTATGAATGGCGGCAGAATAATCGCCGATGGCAAGCCCAGTGAAATATTGAAGGATATTAGGGAATTTCTTCCAAAAGAGTATTGGTGGAGTAGCCTATGATATGGCTTGAATACGCAATCTTTCAAAGAGCTCTTATAGGCGGTATAATAATCGGTCTACTAGCGGGTTTAATAGGAATCTTCGTTGTTAGGATGAGGCTTTCAGCCATAGGTTACTCAATGTCACATAGCGCATTCGCCGGAGCAGCCTTAGGCGTGGCTATATCGATAGATCCTCTATTGACTGCTTTAGTGTTCTCCGCAGTCACGGCTCTTCTTATAGGCCCCGTGGCTGACAAGGCCCGTCTGCCCATTGATATGATAACGAGCATAGCGTTTTCGCTTAATATGGCTCTAGCCTTCATTTTTCTAACTCTTTCGCCGCAGGTTGGCTTATCAAGTGAGGTTGCAAGCGTTATTTGGGGGAGTATAGTAGCAGTAACCAATAGAGATCTAGTTTATTTGGTCATATTATGTTCCACAACTCTAGCTCTCACCTATCTGTTTTGGAAGGAACTCTTTGCAATAATGTTTGATAGAAGAATGGCTGAAGCCGACGGAATAAACACAAAACCTTTCATTTATTTTATGATTTTTCTGGTTGGAATAGTTGTGGCATTCTCACTAAAGCTTGTTGGCGGAATACTTGTTTATGCTCTTCTTTTTAATCCAGCATCCTCGGCTCTCCAGTATTTGCATGACATGAAAAAAATAATAGTTCTGTCTCCAATTATTGGGGCAATTTCATGCGTTACAGGTTTTTTCATGTCTCTCATTTTTGATATGCCTGTTGGCTCATGCATAGCTTTAGTTTCAACATTGATATTTGCCCTTTCAGTCACCTTCTCACCTAAAAGAAAAAGGAGAGTGAAAACATGATCAAGAAAAATGTTTTAGCTACCCTAGTAACAGCTCTTCTAGTGTTAGGTATGCTGGTATCCGAGTTATATTTGGGGATGGCCAGAGCACAAGAAAACCAAGCGGAGAAACCTATAATCGTCTGCACAACAAACGTTCTTGGATCAATAGTGAAGGAGCTGGTTGGCGGGGAGGCAGATGTAATCGTTTTAGTTAATCCAGGCCTATGTCCAGCCGACTACGATATGAAGCCAAGCGACATTTACGCCCTCAGCAAGGCAAAGATATTCTTCTATCATGGCATACCGGGGGAAAAGCCTTGGCTTCAAAGCTTGATAGAGGCTGCTGGAAACGAGAACCTAACGCAAGTTAAGGTTTCCGGAATCTATAATACGCCTGAAGGCGCCAAAAACTACATAAGAATAATAGGTGGAAATCTGAGCCAAGCTCTCTCAATCGACTTAAGCAGTAAAATAGAACAGATGATAGCTGAAATAGAGGAAGCGGCAAATGAGATAGCTGATGAGGCGCAGTCTCTAGGCGTAAGCAATGTTAACGTTATCTGCATGAAATGGCAGAAGCCATTTGTTGAATGGGTTGGATTCAACGTTATCGCAATCTATAATCCGCCTGAAACCCTCTCAGCAAGCGACGTAGCAAATCTTATCGACACGGCGCGCGCCAACCATGTTGCCCTAATAATTGATAACCTACAAGTCAGCGCCGAGTTCGGCGCCTCAGTAGCATCTGAGGTTGGAGCGGTTCATGTCGTATTAACAAACTTTCCGGGGGCCATCCCTGGAACCGAAAACCTAGCACAAATGTTCCGCTACAATGCCAAACAGCTCTTTGAGGGCTTAAGAAGATGGCAGACAATTGAGGGGATGAAGGCTCTGGTAAGCGAAAATGAAAATCTAAAGAATCAGCTGACTTTATACCAGTCTTTGTCAGCTGTAGTAGCTGTGATCGCCGTTGTGGAGTTTGTACTGTTACTTGTAAAAGCGAGAAAACATCATGAGAGTTAAGCTTCTAGACTTCAATTAATGAATAGCGGATCCTGCTCTAAATCTGAGCTTTCCTCATCTATTTTTCTCCCTCCCTATTTAATAATTTTATAAAGCCTTTTTTGACATTCAAGGCATTGTGAGCGTTGCCTGGAAAATTATGTATATCATGATCAGCAGTATTCCGCCCCAAACGGGCATTTGACCTTTTGATAGAAAACGCCATAAGAGAAGCGTCATTATTAGAAGGAATGGGAGAAGCTCCGTAAAAACTGTTAGGTTAACTGTTAGGGGAGAAGTGAGAAGAACTATTCCGAGAACTAAGGTCATGTTTGTGAGATTAGAGCCGATTATATCTCCTAATGCAAGATTAATTCGCCCCCGTCTCACCGCGGCCATATCTAATGCTAACTCAGGAAGCGACGTTCCTATCGCAACTATTTTTGCACCTATAAGGATGGGTGGAATCCCCAGAATCGCCGCAATATTGGATGCTGACCAAACCACAAATCTGGAGGAAACAACAACTATAGACACGCCTACAATAACCTTAATTAAAACAATTCTCCTATCCTTGCTTTTAGCACCTTCTCGTAGACCATCATGAGGTACCTTCCGGGCTTTCGCCATCATGTAGACGCTAAAGATGAAAATTATAATCAAGATGGCTCCAATTAGATGGCTGGCGGCCTCTAATGAGGCTGAAAAGAATGGAACCGCCAGCACCAAGGGGACCGCTGAAGAGAAGAACAAGATATCTGTAATCTCAACCAAGAAATCTGATCTTATCTTTTTGAGGGGGCTAACTATTGCTATTAAACCGACCACTACTCCTATATTGAACATGTTAGAACCTAGCAGGTCGCCTATACTGATCCCCGGGTTCCCTTGAAGTATTGAGAATGCTGCAACGGTCATTTCGGGTATAGAGGTCATAACCGAGAGAATTATGAAGCCGGCTGCAGCTTCATTAAGGCCGCTGAGCTCGATTAAGTCTTCTATTGACACTATTGATAAATAGCTGAATCTCGCAAGAATGGCCAAAGAGATAGCCATAGTCACCCCCATACCGAATAAGTGTATCATTTAAAACAACCATCCGAATGTCGATTAATAAAGAGTGTTACCTTTAAATTAAGCGCTCAAATATAAATTTTTATTCAATATCATTTGAGTAGGATTTCAGTTAGGTGAGTACTCTGCCGTTCACAATTTTCCATTTTGGCCCAGCTTTATGTTTCGGTCTTCCCTTTCGAAGGCATATTCATGCTCCCACTTTCATATTAGCTAATGTGATAGTGGATTTTGAGCCATTATTAGTACTTATTTTTGGATTAAGGTATCCATTACATGGTTACTTACACACTTTTCTTATAGCTGGCTTTTTCGGCTCATTTATAGGATACTTGATGTTTCTGCTAGAGAAGCTTCTTTATAGAGTTTTTAAGAAGCTTTTCCTGGAGGAAGAGATGACAAGTAAACTTAAGCCATTCATAATTGCGGGGGTTTCAGGCACAATATTCCATGTTTTGCTTGATTCACCGCTCTATAGCGACATTAAACCATTTTATCCTGTGATGGTTAACCCCTTATACAGTCCACAGTTAGCATCAGATATATATGGATTTTGCTTTTGGACGGGGATCCTCGGGATAGCATTCTACTTGTATCTTGTCTTCTCAGAAATTAAGGGGAAAGCTTGCTGATCACAAATAAATTCTCAGAATAAATTATTATCTATATCTATTATCCTATTATTTTTTGTTATTTTTTGCTTATACTTACACACGCCGGGGATTCCAGGATCAGTGGCTGAAGTAGCAGGAGTGATGAACGCGGGAATTGAAAAATTCAATCCTATTGCTAGGCTTCGCTGGAAAGCTACGCTGGGCGCAATGCATGTGGCGCCTGATTGGAGAGCAATGTTAAATGCGGCTGAAGAAGCTGGAGCTGGAACCCAAAAATATGAATTGATGAAAATAAATTTTGGATATCCGCCAAATGAAGCTTAAGGAGAAATCAAATTGGAAAAGAGAGGTGTTCTCCATAGCTAGATTAAAACTAAAAAGTCTTTTTGTAGCCATAATTATTCAAGCAAAACAATAATTATTTATTAATTTCATAGTTTCTCTAGTTCTTCAATTAGTTTAAGGGCTTTCTTTCCCTTCTCTGTAATCTGATAATGTATAAAGCTTTGGTCTCCAATTTCTTTTATTATTGCGGTTATAAAACCTTCTTTTTTGAGTTCTTTAAGTCTTGTTGCTCTTGTGCTCTCATTAGGGCAGTATCCCTTTAAATCTACAAACCTTAGGGGAGCATCATTCAGCGCACTGAGTATTTCTATGGTAGAAGCCTTCGCTAATAAAATGAGGTTTTTCTTCTTCAACTTTATAACCTGTAAGGCAATAGTGCCTTAAAAAATCAATAGTTGTTATACTATTTATCAGTATTCTATATTTCATCATAGCAAACTTTAAATAATTAAAGACCACATAATCTAAACCGCAGCTTATAATGGCGGAATAGAACGAAAAGTAAGATGTGTTCTATTCTGCTTTTGTAAGCTAAAAATGGTTGGAGGAAGTGGAGATAGAGAATTCTTTAGATGGAAAGTTTAGTGACGGAGCAATTCCGTTTGAGATTAGTCGTTTCATATTTTTGCCCGCTAAAAAGCTTCGCGGCGTCCTAATAAAGGTTAAGAGCAGACGAAATGTGTTGAAGAAAATATCTAGCTGGATAACTGAGAGTGGATTAAGACCTATTTTCGTTCATTTTCAGGGCGTGAACCATGAATATGAGGTTATTAGGGTTCTTTTTGACTACACCAATTCGAATATTTCGCCTGAAAAATTTGTGACCGAACTTACTAAACTGGAAGATTTAATTGACATTAAAATGTTCACTCCGGAAATTGAAGGATTCCTGCCAGATATAGTTTCTTATCCTCTTTTAATGTCGGGTGCTAGAACTGTTATCTTTAGAAAGCCCGTTTATGAAGGCTTGCTTGTCGGCCTTAGGGAGCGTTTCGGATCTGGAGGAGAAGCCTTCCTTTATCACATAGGCTTCGAAATAGGTAAGAGAGCGGGAAAATCACATAGGGAAATTGCCCGCCAATTAAGGGTGATTAATCCACTGGAGATTCTGAGGCAGATATCTGCAAACCTCTTTAAATGCGCTGGTTTCGGAGTAGCTCAAATAATTGATTCTGATTCCACGGTTAAACCACCCCAATTAACCATAAGAGTGGAAGATTCATTTGAGTGCAGTTTATCCTCCAATGAGAAAAAACCGTACAGTCATTTCACCCGCGGCATGCTGGCCGGCATAGTAACCGAGCTTTTCGGAACCCCCGCAACCGCAACGGAAACCAAATGCATAGCAGAAGGACATCCATACTGTGAATTTATAATTAAACCTGAAAACGTAAAAATTAAAACTGAGAATCAGTAAAAAACCTCCTTTTTATTTTTATTGTTTCATAAGATAATTGCAAAAACATTAAACCTACATTGGGATTATTGGGATATTTATGGAATCAAGTTGGCATTATTGTGTGAGCTTTAAACCTAAGGGCTTTAATCTTTCAAAGTGTTCGTCTTTTGTTTTCAGGGTCATATTGTTGGATATTGCTGTTGCAGCTATAAGCAAGTCAGCGTCCGGTATGATTGAATCTTTCTTTTTGAGTTTTTGATAGATACTACAGTAAGTTTCTACTACTTCGTTGTTTATATTTAGAAGAACGAAACTTTCTTCGAGCAAACTTTTTACTTTCTTTTTTCAGCGTCTAATTCCCTTAAAATTTCGATGAGCGTTATTATTGAGATGGCTCCTATCTCGTATCTTTCTTCCGTAGCGTCTCTTTCTTAAGGCTTAAATTAAAAGAAGCAACACTATTCTTCGTTTGCCTTTTTCTTTTCATAGACTAATAATGTTGCTTTAAGTGTTCTCATTTTTCCGTATTTTTTGGATGCTTTTATGAATGCACGTATATTTTCTTCAGGTGTTCTCCAGTCTAGGCAAGCTGTACCCATTATGAAACCGCCGCCCGGAGCCATTATCTCGATTATTCGTTTGCATTCCTTTTCGATCTCTTCAGGTGTCTAATTCAACATTAAGCTTGCTTCATAAGCCGTTCATATCCATACTTTTCGAGGAGTGAAAGTCTCTTTTGAAGAGTTTAAGGTTTGAGAATGTTGTGAGATAGGATATGTATTTTGTCGGTATTTTCAGTCATTATCTTTATATAATGGATCTAAAACACATTGGCTAACAATGTTCCAGTGTTTCCATCCGTATTTTTCAACCCACTTCCGATAATAGGGTAAAACAAACTTTCGTATAAGAGAAGGAGAAAAATGGCCTAGAAAGTTATCATATAAATCAACTGTTTCAATCTTTGATAGGCCCCTTCTTAATCCGAGCTCTCTGTAGAATTTATGAATGGCTTTCCCTACATCGCACATTTTTCTTATGAGTTTATGGGCAAGCTGATGATCCATGTACATGTCTCTTATAAGGTTGTTTAATCCCCTAGCGTAGACGGTCATTTGAAGTGGGGCGTTCAGGAACCCCGTCTCCCGGATATATAGTTGCTTCAGTCAAATCCCCTATTAGCTTTTCTAGCGTTCCGTATCTTTCAATTATTTGAAGCATGATTCCAGCTTTAGCTATTTCAGGGACTTGGAAGTCATCGACCTTCTCAGGCGCGTCAAGCGATGATATCGGACATCAATCCACGGCCAATCATCCTCGGGAAAACTATCTTGCAACCAATAACAGAGGGATGAGAGACAACTCCAACGGTCGTACTTATTTCAAATCTATCATCATCCAATTCTTTAAAGGCGTCTATTCTTTCCTTAAGTTGATAAAATGCTTGAATCTCTGGATTCCTGAAGTACTCAGCCATATTTAACTCATATTTTCCCTTTAGGTACCAGCCTGACATCCCTTCAACCCAAACATTTATGGGAACCCTATCTGGCTCCTCAAATTTAATTGCTGCTTCATATCGGTTTCTAGATTATTCGATTCTATCTTTGTAAATACGGTTAAGTTTCTCAGCTTCTTCTATAAGTTTCTTGATTTTTCTCTCAACTACATCACCCATTCAAGATTATTATTAAGT
>CAZWWD010000034.1:0-12505 GCA_964637155.1 uncultured Candidatus Bathyarchaeia archaeon | reverse complement strand
TTGCATTAGCATTAGCTGCGACGAAATCGAAAAAACCAATTTGCTATGTTGTTCCGCAAAGACTCTCTAATTTTTCCTTGAGGAAATTGCCTAGGGTAATATTTTTAGAGTAGACCAGCATGTTTCCCTTTATTATTGGTCTATACGCTTAAGTTTCATAAATTGTTGCCCATTACCGAAAGTTTTAAATTTTTAGGACATAATAATGGACAGAATGTGAGAAATTATGTCTGAAAATTTACCGGAGAAACTCGAGAAGGCAGGGTTAACTCCGAGAATTCTAATATTCTCTTTTGCTTGGTGCATTTTTAACACAATAGTTTTCGGCGCCCTACTGATCGGTACTAACACAAACCTGATGATCCCTTCATTCCTTCTGCTAATAGTTGAAGCCATATTGACAAGGGCCGTTAATCCAAAATATCAATTTACACCTCAGGAATGGGCAGTCTTCTTTTCAATCGCTATGTCAGGCTTAATGACGACGCCAGCATGGACAACCGGAGACATGTGGCATTCAGCCACAAACATCGCCTTCCTACGAGCTTTCATCCGAGTTTACAGCGTGAACTTCGAAACATGGCATACCCTCGAGGCTCCAGTACCAGATTTATGGATCGTTAAAGATCCCTCGGCTGTAAATGCATACCTCTACGGCGGACCAGTACCTTGGGGCCTCTACGCACCCACAATTCTATTCTACATCGTGAACTGGATCTCCATATACTTGGCATTCCACTTTCTAGCAATAGTCTTTAGAAAGCCGTGGATAGAGGTTGAAAGACTGCCGTTTCCTTGGCAGCGTCCTCTCTATGAAGCGTTGAAGAGCGCAAAGGGTTTAGAAGATCGACCGAGCCTTTGGAATCTAAATAAAAATAGATGGTTCTGGCTTGGGTTCCTTTTAGGCGCAGTTTCTGCGTCAGTAGATGTAATCGCCATCTGGTTCGGAGTCTACATACCAACCATGACCGAATTCCAGAAATACGAAATTAACTTAGCGCCCTATTTAGGCGATATATTCCCATCAAACCTATGGGAACTCGGATGGGAAAGCTGGGCTGTAGCCGCAACAATCCTCATGCCAATGGATGTTTTGAATACAGCAATAATCTTCTGGATTCTGCTTGAAGGAGTGTGCGTATGGATAAACTTCGTTACAGGAAGTACGCCCGCTGGAGACTATTGGACTAACGGTGTTGAAACAGGAATAATAAGGCATAGACTCCTATTCGTAGGTAGACCCCCTGGAGCCTTCGGACCAATATTCATCGCCCTACCATTAATATTAATCTGGAGGGCTAGAAAGTCTATAGCACATTCGATCAAATCCGCGATTTCAGGGTCGCCGAGAGAAGAAGGTGAACCTCACTCTTGGAGAACTGTTTGGCTTGGCTTTATTTCATGCTTCATAATATGGTATATTTCGATGATTGCGAGCGGAGCACCTTGGTACATCTTCTGGACCTTCATAATGCTAACTCTATTCTTCATATTCTCAGCCAGATGGTGCGCGGAAACAGGAGGCGTGTTATTCCCAACTCACAACTTAGACCAGCATTATAACATCTTCTATGACACTTTGCCATTACAAGCAACCGGCACTTTAGGTTTAAACACGGCAAGCGTTGCTACAACAGTTTATGCTGGAAACTGGTATCACTGGTGGGTTCCACTAATACCGATGGAACCATCTCTCGTCGGCTTCAAATTTGCGCAGGAAACTAAAACAAGTAGTAGAGACATTAGCTTAGCCATAATCCTCTCCACAGTAATCGGCATAATAATAGCCATACCGCTTGGAATATGGATGTTCTATCACTGGGGTGCATCAGTGCTGTATGAGAGATTCCTAGAGCTCGGAGACACCACTACAACCTATGAAGGTTGGCCGCCGCTCATTCCATTCTTGCAATCCGGTCAATCATGGCTTGACTTCTACACCATACCGGACCTACCGGTATGGTGGATAACAGGGTTCATCATCCTAATAATAATGGAAATCTTACGAACAAGATTTGCTTGGTTCTTCCTGAATCCTATAGGAATAGTAGTTGGCTCGGGACCAATGTGCGAATGGTTTTATGACGGAAACTTGGTGCTAGCATGGATAATCAAGCAGCTATCCTTTAGGATTCTCGGCGGAAAAGGATATGAGCGAATAATTGTTCCAATAGCATGCGGCCTACTAATTGGATACGCATTCTTCTTCATGCTCCTGCAAATGCCGGCGCTCTTCACTGTAGCTATGTAAGCGCGTCTATGACTTAAAATCCCAAACCCTTTTTTGTGAGCGTTAGTATAAAAAGTGAGAGTCTATCTATTTTACTTTATCCTTGGCGAAGAAACGTTTTCAGTAACTTTTCATTTTCTCTCTAAGATTTTTTTAGTAATTTTCAAAGTACGTTTTGCTAAGTCAGATATTCTGCTATTATCGTAGCCGATGACAAAGCTTCTTATGCGGTCATTTAGAGGCTTTATCCATTTATCAGGCAGGTTTTTTGCCCCAAGCATTACTCCCATAATTGATCCGGTGGTAGCGCCATTACAGTCGGTGTCCCAACCTCCCATCACACTTATGGCTATGCTCTTACTGTAATCTCCTCCCCCATAGAGAAGCCCCATAACGACTATGGCTGCATTATTTATTGTGTGAACAGGATGATAATGCCCGTATTTTTCATTTATTTTGCTCCACGCTTCTCTCCAATCGCTATATTTTTTGCTCCAGTCTATAACATCCCTCACCGCCTCCGCGAGTCTAGATTTCTTCGGAATAACCGATAGCCCAGCCTCAATTATTTTTTCAACATCATCCATTACGAATGCAGCGCTTATCATCGCGCTGACAAACATCTCACCGTATATGCCGTTTTTAACGTGAGAGAGCCTTGCATCCCTATATGCCAGTTCTGCAGCTAACTCCAAATTTCCAGGCGACACATAACCCCACATGTCAGCCCTAATCTGCGCGCCAATCCACTCTCGATATGGATTCATGTAGGTTGCTGTTTCAGGAGGCTCTAAACCGTAAACCAAGTTTCTGTAAGCAACCCTCTCAGCCGTATAAACCTGAAAGTATGGGAGCAGATTAAGCCATGTTTCCCCAACATTTTTTGTAGTAAAATCTGGCCCATAGTTTTCTAGAATATGGAGTCCTATAATCGTATAGTCTATATCATCGTCTCGAGCCATAGAGTTTATTTGACCGCGTAAAACCCCCATCCCGGTTTTCCTCGCCATTTCACCAATATAGAAGAGTCTGGTTCTTAACCATTGAGGGGAATCTTCAGGTAAATGCTCTATCGGCGGAAAATAATCTTCCAGGGGGTAAGCATTCGCAATCTTCAGCCATGTCTCAATTTGATCCCGCTTAAGTCCTTCAACAGGCTTCCCAAGCATGCAGCCAGCGCAGCGGCCGAGCCAGCCGCCATAAATTCTGTCAAACAGCTCTTCATCAGACAGTGTTATGCTTATTTTCTCAGGCGTCTTAGGCCGCTCAGCTATTATTCCAGGAAGGTCTGAGGGCTCTTTATATGGGAAATCCTCTTTAAAAGGAATTTTCTCTAGAAGTTCAAGAATTTTTTCTTCAACCTCGGATACAGTTTTCTTTCTAATTTTTAAAAATTCCTTTTCAAGTTCTGCGGTTTCATAGCCTTCCTCTCTTCTCTGAGTTATCTCATCCTTTACTATTTTTTCTAGCTCTTCAATCCGCATTCAATCACCAACATAAAAGTTAAAAATTCAGTTGCTATTTAAGGCTTTGCATTTTTCCTCATAAAAGGAAGAAACTTTAAAATATCCGCCAATTATAAATATCAAGTATCAGAAGGTGTTTATAAAATGCCTTCGCAAGAAAGGCTGAAGATAACCAAATTATCAACGAGCGTGCTATGCCTTATTATCTTATCTCTCTTTTTAAGTTCAATTCAAGCAAGAGAAAGTGTAAACGTGAATTCTCCTGTAGTTTTTTCATCACTCTTCTTAAATGACATTAATAATGAGATAAATTTCTCGGAGATTAGAGAGCATGTGGAAATATTATCGTCCTTCCAGACTCGCCTAACTAGCTACCATGGTTGCGAAGAAGCAGCAAATTACATTGAAGGTTTCTTGCGGAATATTGGAATAAAAGTTATGCGCCACAGCTATAAGGTTCTCGTACCTGTAGATTATGGAGCTAATATAACTATATTTCCTCAACAAGTAACTTACAATGCTTACGTCCTTTGGCCGAACGATATCCAGCCCTGCGCGACTCCTCCAGAAGGAATTGAAGGTAAATTAATTTATGTAGGGAACGGTCGGCTGGAGGATTTTGACGGATTAAACATTACGGACTCCATCGTTCTAATGGATTTTAACTCCCAAGATAACTGGCTGAATGCTGCAAAGCTTGGCGCTAAGGCGGTTATATTCATCGAACCCGATGATACTGTTAGGACTGAGGCTGAGCAAAAATTCTCCTTAACACCAATCTACTTTCCAAGACTCTACATCACACGTAGCGAGGGCCTAAAACTCATAGAAATGATCAATCATAATCAAGTGTCGAGTGTCCGCATAAAATCTGAAATGAGATGGAGTTTTAGAGACGCCGATAACCTTATTGCAGTTATACCGGGACAAGAGAAACCTGACGAAATAATCGTTGTTGGGGCATACTATGATTCTTGGTCGATTGTACCCAAACTCTCCCCTGGAGCTGAAGAAGCAATTTCCCCCGCGGTTCTACTAGAATTGGCCAAGTTATTAAAAAATCATCCTCCAAAAAGAACAGTCTGGTTAGTTTTCTATTCCGGTCACTGGCAAGCGCTATCCGGCGCCCGCCACTTTGTTGAAAGCTTCTTTTTTAGAAACGAAACATACCGAACCGGAGAAAAGAAAATACTCATGCAAATAGGGATTCAGCTCTCATCTGAAAGCGACACTCTAGCAATAGCTATGGCCGGAGACTTCTATGGTCAGGATTTATGGTCAAAGCCATATGGAATGGATTACATCTATAATCTTATCTTCCGTGATTGGATACCGGCCTTAAGTACAGAGCTCAACTATAACTTTTCATATCATGTTCAAAATTTACAGTCAATGACCATCGCTAAATCAGAATTCTTTGAAAGCGAAGCCTCCTCAGTGGCTGGAATATTGAGCTTCACCTTTCTAACAACAAATACTCTTAAATCGCATGTTGGAACACCCTTCGATACTCCCGAGAAAATATCTTGGACGAATCTAGAGCCGCAAATAACATTTATTTTCCACGTAATCCCGGGACTAATTAATCAAAATTACGAGGAGACTCAAGTATATAGATATTGGCAGCCTCCACAAAGAAGAGTTTGGAAGGGAGTGGGCGGATTTGTAGGCCCTGGTCAGGCGGGTTTCGATAACCTTATTGGCAGAGTTGAAGAATACAATTTAAGTGTAGGTTTCTACCAGAGAGTACCCAACGCTCTAGTTGAAGTTATCCGATTAAATCCGAGAACCAATCGTTTCAATCCATTTACCAGAATGTTAACTCTTGCAGATGAAAACGGAGAATTCTGGGTTCCAGGACTCCTAACCGATTTATTAGGAGGCTACTACAGTGTACTCGCCTATGTGCTTGATCCACATAACGGGTCAATAATCTATGCACCTGATCTTGGTATTTATGGCGCTGGCGGCGGGGTATACGCTGGCTACAACTTCATTAACGTTCAAATTGACCGAGATCCAATGTTTGTTAAAACTATAGTGTTTAGATGCAAAAGCGTCACTCTATTTGATGTTATTAACCCGCTTCTTATCAGAAAAAGCCGACGAGCAATGCATTTCTACTCGACGGATGTAGAAATACCTCCAATATCGTTAACCGTGAATGAGTTCACATCGCATAGTGCCCCTGACTTTTATGGGCTTATTTCCCCCTATGATACTGGTGAGAGCATGGCTATGATATTCCTGAGCCCTGGAACAAAGTTTGAAGTTGTATTAACAACGACAACGCCTGAAAATCCAAGTTTACCCTTAGCTGTAGGCTTATTGATAAATGCCTCTGACCTCCATCCGGAGGGATCAGGCTACTCTTCTGATGTAAGCGTTATCAGCCTTACAGGCTTCAAGTTCCTAAGCGATCTAATTCGGCTAAACACTTTGAGGGCTAGTAAACTCATCGAATACAGAATGCTCACCCCCTCGACAAGAGAATACTACTTCTCATCCCGCTCCTACTTTAAAAAAGCCCTTGAAGCATTAAACAATCTACAATACTCTTCGGCGTATAACTATCTAATTCTTGCTTGGAACTTCGAGGCCAACGCGTACAGAGAAATAAGAGGATCACAGCAAGACTTAATCAATACCTCCATCTTATTCAGTCTACTCGTCGTACCCTTCGCCTTAATTCTTGAAAGAATAATTTTCCCAACAATCGGGTGGAAACGCTTCCTGAAAGTTATTCTTATTATGGCATGCTTCATAACGGTCGCCGCTGTCCTGCATCCTGGCTTCTCGCTTGCCTCAAATATTTTAGCAAGCATATTAGGGCTTTCGGTTACGATTATAAGCGTGCTTGTAGCTTCAATAATCCTTTCTAATGTGTCCAAGTATGCCAAGCATATCCGCAGTAGGATTTTGGGCACGCACTTCGCTGAAATATCCCGGGCTGAAGCTTTCTTAAGCGCGGTTTCAACTGGAATATCAAACCTGAGGAAAAGACCCTTCAGAACATTCCTAAACATGGTCACCGTAAGCATTATAGTGTTTTCGCTTGTCTCCTTCACTTCAGCATCGGTCTTTACATCTATCAGAGGATATAGGCTGGGATATGAAGCACCATATCAAGGTATGATGCTGAGGCAAAACTTCGGGATGGTTCCATTCTCATATGAAATAATTCCTTTTCTCTCCTCCTCGCTAGGTCCAAAAGCCATAGTGGCGCCTAGATCATGGGTTTATCCGCCAGCGCCGGGCGAAGATGGCGTTTACAGCGGCTCATGGACTGGGGGCCTAGGCTCACTCGGATGGCAGACTGTTGCAACTTCGCGCGCAGCCATAATATTCGGCCCCAACGGAACAAAAACCTACGTGAAGGCCCTCCTCGGCTTATCTCCCGAGGAGTCATATGTAACTAAAATCCAAGCGTCTTTACTTCCTGGAAGTCGCTGGTTTATTAAGGAAGACACCTTTGTATGTATACTTCCTAAGGAGGTGCAGTCTAAACTCAACGCTAAAATAGGGGACGAAATAAGCATAATGGGTATAAAGCTTAAGGTTATAGGAATTGTTGACGAAAACGTGCTTGAAGGAATTTTAGACCTTGATGGTGCAACTTTGGCTCCAATTGATCCCCAGAGAGCTCCAATCTCAGGAGCGCAAACGTTCACCCCCCTAACATGGAACTACGTAATCATCGTACCTTTCAACCTCGCATACTACACTTTTAACGGGAGAATAAATACTATAGGTATTCAAACCGAGGACATGGATTTAGCCAAAAAAGTTCTCCAGGAACTCGTTATGGGAACTTATCAGAATCTTGAAATCTTTATAAGCTCTGATGAAGGAAACGTTGAGGTATACCGCCGCGGAAAACAATTCACAATGGAAAGAGCGCAAACAATAGCGATTCCAACGGTCATAGGTGGATTAACAATATTGACAACCCTAATCGGTTCAATCGTTGAGAGAAGAAAAGAAATAGCTGTTTACAGTACGGTTGGACTATCCCCACTTCATATAACTGGTATGTTTATTGCAGAAGCAATAACCTACGCCATAGTAGGCGCTCTCTTCGGCTACCTTTCAGGTCTACTAAGCCTCAGGCTACTAATCCTCTTCCAGCTAGTGCCTGAAAGCATGACCGTTAACTTCTCATCATCCTTCGTCCTAATTTCGGTAGGCTTCTCCATGCTATTAGTAATCCTATCTTCCCTGTGGCCAGCTCAAAGAGCAGGGCTCATGGCAACTCCCTCACTAAAGAGAAGATGGGAAATAACCACGAAGCCGATAGGGGACGATTGGATAATCCCCCTGCCCTTCGTCAGCACAACCGAGGAAGTGGATGGAATATTAAGATATATCTCCGAATTTCTAGATATATATACCACCAGAGACGCAGGCTTCTTCTTTGTCAGAAGCAGAGAAATCAGAGAAAGCGTTGTTGATGGAAAACCATGTAAAGAATTAATTGCGGACGTCTCACTTGCACCATGGGATTCAGGTTTAATCCAAAGAGTGTTCATCCGTGCCATCCAAGAAAAAGGAAAGGACTGGTTCCTTCAAATACATTTGAAGTATTTACAGGGTGATAGGAAGATCTGGACTACGAGAAATCCACGCTTTATAGACCTTTTAAGAAAGCAATTCTTAATGTGGAGAGGATTAAAGAGTAAAGAAAAAGAAAAATACATAAAGGGTGGAGAATGAGAAGGAATGGGTAAAGATGAAGGTTTAGCAGTCAAATATCATTCAGGCTTCACTTGGAGAAGCGTTCTCGCCATCGTGTTCTCAGCAATTTTTCTCACCCCAGTCATAATTTTCTCCAATCTGATGGGAGCCGGCGGCGGAATAGACATAGCAATTTACGCAACGATTATTTTCTTCTCAGAAATTTTCCTCTTCTTCCACCAGCCTCTGACCCAGCATGAAATAACGCTTATATATTGCACCGCATGGTTGCCCATTGGAACAATGTCAGGCTCCATGATTTTTCTAAACTATCTCTATAACGGATATTTTGCTCGAAGCCCGGTTACAGCAATGTTTAAAGATCCCTTTACAGGTCGTTCATTAAAAGATGTCATACCATGGTGGTTCGCTCCCTCCTACAAGTCAAATGCTTACCTGCTTAGGTCATTTCTCCATTACGACTGGCTTGCCCCTCTACTCGTAAATATAATATCACTAGGTCTCTCTCTGCTTATGATGGTTGCTTTAGCCATGATAATCATAAATCTGTACATAGAGATCGAAAAGCTTCCCTTTCCGCTAGCTAATGTGGATGCCTCGATATGCAGAACTCTCGGTGATAGAGAACCTGTGAGAATGAGATCGCTTATGATAGGGGCTCTCATAGGCCTAGCCTACGGAGCCATTCTATTCATGGTGCCCATAATATCATCTGGGGTATTTGGCATTCAAGCGGTTCTTTTACCAATCCCATGGATCGATCTCACCTTTCACATAGAAAAAATTCTCCCAGGCGCGTCCTTCGGAATAGCAACCGATTTAATCTCCTACGTAACAGGATTCATATTTCCTCCAGAAATTTTGATATCCATGTTTATAGGCTCTTTCAGCGTATGGTTTATTGGAAATCACCTAGCCCTTAAACTTCCATACTTTATAGAGTGGCAGAAGGAGTGGACCCCCGGGATGTCCATGTCCCTCATTTTCCAAAGGGCAACATTATGGGTTTGGGCAAGCCCCCAAATCGGCTTCGCATTAGCCGTCGCCGCATTCAACATAATTAAATATCGAAGTTCTCTTTTAAAGGCCTTCAGGAGTATGGCGCGTTTTTCATCTTCAGCAAGAGCCGCAGGCTACTTCCCATTGAAAACGGCGTTACTCATGTATTTTGCGGGGGCCTTAGGGTCAATAGCATTATTCCTGTATCTCATACCAGACTTTCCACTCTGGATTCTGCTTTTAATGTTTGTTGCATACCCGTTTGTAATGGCTATTGTAGCTGGACGAATTATGGGCGAAACCTCCTTTCAAATTTCAATTCCTTATGCTTGGCAGGGCGTTCTGCTTGCCAGCGGCTTCCCAAAAGTGGACGTATGGTTTGCTCCGGCACCAGTAACGGTTGGTGAACAGGCTGCTGGTCAAATGTACATTATTAAAATTATGACGCTTACAGAAACCAAGCCGGGTGACTTCTTTAAGTTTCTACTCATAATATTTCCATTATCAATCGTTGCCAGCTTCGCTTATACGTCCCTCTTCTGGATGATCGCGCCAATCCCCTCAGTCTTCTATCCTGCGACAGTGATCAACTGGCCTGTTCAAGCGGCAATACAGGGACTATGGTGTTCCCGTCAGCTAAACGTGTTTAAACCCAACTTAATAGTTGGCGGCTTCCTAGCAATCCTGCTTCTAGCATTCGCCACAGGTTTTACGCAGTCGATACCTTTCTCAGTCGCCGCGTTTGTTGGTGGAACATTCATGCAGATTCCTCAGCCCTTAGCCATGCTCATAGGTTATTTGGCGGGGAAATACATTATAAGCAGATACATTGGCAACTGGGAAGATATAAAGGCAAGTTTGGTTGGAGGAGTGATCTTAGGGGAGGGAATAGCAGTAGTTTTAGCGTCTTCAATAGTTGTGGTTGCAAAGTCATTGTGGACGCTACCCTACTAATGATTCTAATAAGGTGGAAAAGATGTTCAGTCAAGAAGAGAATGTAAAACTCTTAATATCCTCCATCAAGGATAAAATAGAGAGTTGGAAAAGATTCGCTGATGGCTCTATCGTTATTAAACCCAAAAAAGCGAGCTTCGACGAATTATGTGTGTCCTTCAGAAAAATTTTTCTGGATACGGAATATATATTTGTAAGTAACAAAACAGTTGCTAGAATATCAAAAACAAAATACTCAAGGTTAGATGAAGAAATCGGCAACGTATCGTTAGAGCTTAAATGGGTGAGGAAATTATTTCTTAAAAAGCCGATTTTTGCAAAATCAGATGACTCGTCAAACCTGCAAATTGTAGATGCGATCTTAAATTCGCTAAACTCGGAAAAAGAGTTATTCGAAAAGATTAGGAAGTGTAGTCCGGAAAATTTAAACATCAATTTGGTTCCCTTAACTTCTCCCAACAACCCTAAATCGATAAATCTCTCATGGGTAATATCTTTAAACAAAATACTCTACAGACAAGTAAGCTACCCAAGAAAAATACGAACAATCTTCGATGTTCTTGATTCACTTTCCAAGATTTTAGGTGAAGCTAGCATTCAGCTAATAAAGCTAATAAAATGATTCTGGTTGAATATTTAATATTGCCTCTATGATATTAATTATCTGCTCACCGACAAGAAATGGATGACGAGCTACAATATTCTTTAGAAATTTACGTTTAAAATTCTTGATTATTTTAGATCTCCGTTTAAATATCTCCAACTTTAAGTAAACCGAGGCTTTAACTATATCCTCCCGCCTCATTTCAGCGGTTTCATGGGTAATAGCTTCCGGATAATAGGAAACTCTCTTCCTTATTAGATCTGAAAAAACCATGAAATCTCTAAAAGATTTAAGCTTCGGCTTTACCCCGAACTCCTCCGCTCTCTCAAATAGCTCCGTGTGAGGCAAAAGAATTAGAGGTGTAACCCACTTAGGTATTGCGCCAAGCTTACTTGTCCTTAAAATCAGCTTCAAAGTTTCTTTAAGCTCCTTCTCTCCCTCGCCTGGAAGACCCGTCATCCACCAAGAAAAGGGAATTATCCCAGCTTGAACAGTATTCTTTATTGAGTCTATTATCAAATCCAAGGTGGTAGGCCTCCTAATCAATTTTAATACGCGCTCAGAACCGGATTCAATACCATAATCAATATTTGTGCATCCCGCTCTAGATAGATCTTCCAATATGCCCCTATCTAAAAATCCGGGAACAGATATCATATTAAAACCATTTATTTCATCGCTAATTCCCTCCTTAATCAGTGTTTCAGTCAGTTTTCTTAGATATTTCTTCCCGCTGAGATATAGATTATCTTGAAATGCAAATTCGCGGCATCCCTCCTCCATCAATAAGTTTATTTGATTAACTATCCACTCTGGCGAATGAGCGACGAACCTTTCTCTTCCAGAAAGAACGCTTATTTTCCGGTCTATACAGTATATGCAGCGATAAGGGCAAGGCCCCCTACAGGTATTCACCGCACTCCCAGCAAACAACCGACGTGACTCACCGCCATTCTTAACGCGTCTTACAACACGGTACGTAAAAGGTGGAATCTCATCGATATTTTCAAAAATATCTTTTCTTTTAAGAGGGATCTCCACTACATGTCCATTCCTGAAGGTAACTAAACCCCCAACCCCAACTTCTTCTAAAGATCCTTTCTCCTCAATTCTTCTAGCAAGCTGAAGAAATGTTTTTTCGGCTTCACCCTTCAAAACTGCATCTACAACGCTATGGTATCTCCTCATTATCTGATCAGCAAATAATGTTGCATGGGTTCCTCCAATAACGATTGGTAGGTCTGGGCGAACCCTCTTTATTATTCTAGCCGTCTGAAGGGCTCCTTTACTGAAATGTAGCCAATTTAACTCTATGCCCACTAACTTGCAGTTTACCCCCTTTATTATCTTGCTGAATCTTCTGGAGGTTATATTATCTAGATGCAAGGCCTCCCCAAGATTCCAAACGACCACATTAAAACCATTTAATAGTAAAGTTGAAGCAATATGCAACATGCCATAACCCACATGATAGGATGGAAGAGCATGAACAGCGCCTTTTGGCAAATTAAAATTTGCTGGTGGATGTATTAAGAGGACATCAGTTTTCATTTGAAA
>CAZWWD010000033.1:0-12517 GCA_964637155.1 uncultured Candidatus Bathyarchaeia archaeon | reverse complement strand
TATAAAACTTCGATACTCGCCTTCTGAGAAGACAAGTAATACTATTCAGAAAGCGAAAGTAAAAATGTGCCCTAAATATCCGTCAAGGCCCCGTGAAACCGCATTTTGGGCATCTGTATTGGCGTCTAAATTGTCTGCATTTTGAGCAACGCCAAATAGTTATTTCTCCGCAGTTGGGGCAGAGAAATGAGGTTGCGTTTGTTCCGGGAGGTATCAGTCTATTGCATGATGTGCAAACCGGCATTGCTAGGTTTCTACTCAAACTTGCATACACCTCATAAGCGCAATTGGTTAGAATGCATAATAGCTTGCTTCTATTTATTCTTTTTTAATCATCTACAACTCATTTCTAAAATGGTAAAATCGCTCTTAAAATTGTAGGCAGAAATTTCAGGATCCGCCGCTTAACAACCCTCAAAATGGTTGTTCCCTGAAAATCCATGTCGCCTTCTCTTGAAAGAGCTTTGTCAATCTCCTCTCTGATAATTATCGAGAATATTTTATCGATATGTCTATCTGAAAGCCTGTTCAATATTTTTCTCGCCAAAAGAGCCGCTTTAAATTCTCTCCAAAGTTTCGCTTTCCATTCTCTCTCATAATTCTTAAGGAAATCCTCTCTAATTTCATCATTTTTAATTGCCTCAGAAGCCACTCTCCCAGCTATTTTAGCGCATACCCCGCCGAAGATGACTCCGCCCCCAGTTATGGGCTTAACTTGTCCAGCTGAATCCCCGACAACCAGCAAACCATCACTATAAGTTTTCTCTATGGGGCCGCAGGTAATAACTAATCCTGAACGGAAGTCGAAATATTTCAAGTCTCTATTATCTATATTCCCAAACCGTTTTCTCATGAATTTGAATAATAAATCTCTAGGATTAGCGTTTCTGCACGCTAAACCAACTCTAGCAACTTCATTATCTATCGGTATTACCCAAGCGAAGAAGCCTGGCGCCAGCTTACTGCTAAAGTGGACTTCAACAAAATCTGGATCAATATCAATCGTTCTGATCTCTGTCTGTAACCCTTTCAGAAGATCCTTAGCATCCCAAGTTTTTAGCCCGGTCATGCCTAAAACTTTCGGCAACGCGCCCTCAGCGTCAATTAATAATCTAGCTCTCAACCAGCCATGTCCATTAACATTTAAAAGCCAAAAGCCACCGCGATATCTTATTGCTTTAACCCTAGAATTCAACTTTATGAGTGAACCGTTTCTTAATGCTTGCTCCGCTAAGAAGTTGTCAAGCAGATAGCGGTTAACGACGCATGCGATCTCCTCTTTTCTTTCAATGGTGAACGATAGGTTTGAGGGAGAAAAGAAATGTGCGCCTCTAAATCTATTCTGCACATACTCTCCATCTAAGGGAACGCCGATTTCGCTTAAACCTCTCATGCTTAGAAGCCCGGCGCAGTGACAGGGTAATCCCACTTCCCTATGCTCTTCTAAAACTAAAACTTTTGTTCCCCTTAGAGATGCTTCACGAGCCGCAATTAACCCTGAGGGTCCGGCTCCAATAACTGCTACATCCACTTCTTCTAAGCTCATGGTTTTCCTTATCTCTCGCCCCTCTTAAGGAGTATGAAGTAAGCAATGTATGTAAAATAATATCGTATCCATTATAAAAATTGAAGCATAATTTTAAAATACTTCTATGTTTATTTATTGAGCATTCGTTTAGGAGGATTACGTTTGGCTAAGGTTGTGGTGTCTCTGAAGATATTTCCAGCAGACATAAATGTTAGTTTAGAGGAATTAAGGGGGAAGGTCAAAAGCGCTCTACCGAGCTACGCGTCAATCTACAAGTTTGAAGAAGAACCCATAGCTTTCGGATTAGTTGCTTTAATAGCCCATGTAGTATTGCCTGAAAATCAGGCTGGTGGAGTCGACGAGGTTGAAAAAAGCATACAGAACCTAAAGGACGTAAGCGACATACAAACGATTATGGTAAGAAGAGTTTAAAAATTGAATTTCCTATCCCCCTATTTACACCATATTTATATCTAAGAACTTTCACTCTCATAATTGAGTAGCTTCCTTCAGTGAGGGGAGGAACACAAATTAAATGGCAAAAGAAGTGCAGCTTAGAGTAGGCGATGCAAAGCAAAGGGATGTTTATAGAGGTATTGCTAGAATTGATCAGAAAACCATGGAAAAAATAGGGGTTTCAGCTGGAGATATAATTGAAATAGTGGGTAAAAGACGAACTGCGGCGACGGCGTGGCCGGCCTACGCGGAAGATCAAGGTAGAGGAATAATAAGGATGGATGGTATAACACGCAAAAATGCAGGTGTCTCGATAAACGAGTATGTTTTAGTTCGGAAAGCCGACGTTGCGAATGCAACAAACATCGTGCTGGCGCCAGTAGATATGCGCCTAAACGTTGACGAGGACTTCACGAGCTTCGTGAAAAATAGGCTTCTAGAGAGAGCCTTTGTTGAAGGCGACACAACACTTGTTATGATGCTTGGTCATCCAGTCCAATTTGTTGTTACGAAGACTAGGCCTCACGGCGTCGTCCGACTAACCTATGATACAAGATTGCAAATACTTTCTGAGCCAGTTCCAGAAATAAGAGGAGTATCAAGAATAACCTATGAAGATATTGGTGGACTAAAGGAGGAAATTCAGAGACTAAGAGAGATGGTTGAGCTACCTCTAAGACACCCGGAGATATTCCAGAGATTGGGAATAGAGCCGCCTAAAGGCGTATTACTTTATGGTCCTCCCGGCTGCGGTAAAACGTTGCTTGCTAAAGCCGTTGCTAACGAATCTGACGCATACTTCATATCGATAAATGGTCCAGAGATAATGAACAAGTTTTACGGTGAATCCGAAGCTAGGCTCCGCGAGATCTTTCAGCAGGCACAACAGAATGCTCCAAGCATAATTTTCATAGATGAGTTGGATGCCATAGCCCCGAAGAGGGAAGAAGTTACTGGCGAAGTTGAACGCAGAGTAGTCGCGCAGCTATTAGCTCTCATGGATGGTTTAACGGAGAGAGGAAACGTTATAGTTATAGGGGCAACCAACAGGCCTAACGCTCTTGATCCAGCCTTGAGGAGACCTGGAAGATTCGACCGTGAGATAGAGATAGGTATACCTGATAAACAAGGACGATATGAGATACTCTTAATTCATACTAGAGGAATGCCTCTGGCTGAGGATGTGGATCTAAAGAAGCTAGCTGAAATGACCCATGGCTTCACTGGGGCTGACTTAGCAGCCTTATGCCGAGAAACGGCTATGAAAGCACTCCGCCGATATCTACCGGAAATAGACCTAGAACAGGAAAGAATCCCGCCAGAAGTCCTCGAAAAAATGGAGGTGCGGATGGAAGATTTTCTAAACGCCTTTAAAGAGATCACGCCAACAGCATTAAGAGAAGTATCCATAGAAATACCGACTGTCCGCTGGGACGACGTAGGAGACCTTGAGGAGGTTAAGCAAGAGCTTAAAGAAGCTGTTGAATGGCCTATCAAGAATCCGGAAATATTCAAGAGGATGGGCATTAAGCCGCCTAAAGGCGTATTACTTTATGGTCCTCCCGGCTGCGGTAAAACGTTGCTTGCTAAAGCCGTTGCTACAGAAAGTGAAGCAAACTTCATTTCAATAAAGGGGCCTGAAGTCTTATCCAAATGGGTTGGAGAATCCGAAAAAGCTGTTAGAGAAGTTTTTAGAAAGGCTAGAATGTCCTCTCCGGCAGTAGTATTCTTTGACGAGATAGATGCACTTGTTCCGAGAAGAGGCTTAGGATATGGAGACAGCGGAGTAACTGAGCGGGTTATCAGCCAATTGCTAACGGAGCTCGATGGAATAACAACCCTGGAGGACATAGTCGTATTAGCAGCCACAAATAGGCCTGATTTAATCGACCCGGCGATTCTGAGACCTGGAAGATTTGATCGCTTAATATATGTTCCAGCACCATCCGAAAAAGGCAGATTAGCGATCCTTGAACTCTATACAAAGAACATGCCTCTAGCTGAAGATGTAGATTTAAAGGCCTTGGCAAGCATGACGAAAGGTTACTCAGGCGCAGACATCGAGGCGCTCTGCAGAGAGGCAGCCCTCATCGCTTTACGTAACAATATAAACGCTAAAAAGGTCACTATGGCCGACTTCCGAGAGGCTATGAAGAGAGTTGGGCCAAGCATAACTCCTGACATGGAGAACTGGTATAAGAATTGGAGCCAGCAATTCAAAAGAATACAGAAAGCAGCGCCCCCACTAATAACATAAAGCATGGATCACCGTCTGCAGGAGAGGTGGAGATATTATGCTCTCAAAAACTTGGAAAGTTCAGCCACTCCCCATGATCATAGTTGAGATTTTAAAGAAGAAGGGTTCCCTCACCGATGTTGATCTGCTTGAAGCATTGAGATCATCTTCTCCTTTATATAGGGATCTAAGTTTCGATGAGCTTAACAAAACTCTCATGAGAATGGAGTTATCCGGATTAATTTCCGTTTCATCCTTAACTAGAGGAAGAAGGCTTGTGCAGCTGGTTAAAAAATGAAATGTCCATTAACCTTCCTTACCCTTGTAAGGCTACAATAATACTTCAACCTTGACTTTATCTCCATCCTTAAGTTTTAAATGTTTCCGTAAGCATACTGGTGCTATAACCTCCAAAACATTTCTATTATAATGGCTTCTAAGAGCGAAAACAACAGCACCTTTTTCCCTACCATTTATCACTGCATGAAAGCATCTAACAGGCCCATATGTTCTACTCTTATTTCTAAAGCCCCTAATTTCTATTCCCGGAAAAGCATCTAGCTCCATCATCAGCCTAGCATTTCGGCCGTCCGTTATCTTCAGATTCAAAGTTCCGGGATAGGGATCGAAACCTAACTTCTCAACGAACTGTTTTCTATAAATTTTTCTAGAGACGTAGTAGGCTCCTTCTCCAAGCCCGCTAAAAACTCTTCCCTCAATAGTTATAGAATGAGGTTTCCCCTCGAAGATGGCGCTTAAACCCAGATAAACTCTTCGGAGAAAGTTTTCCCCAGTCTTAGTTATTTTAATAAAACTTCCTTCTCTAGTTACTGTCCGATGTATCAATCCCTTTCGCTCCAGTTCAATTAGGCGCCTAGAAGCGCTCTGCTGAGACAAACCGATTCTACTTGCAAGAAACTTTGTTGAAATTTTCACAACTTTTTCACGTGCTCCCATTTCGGCCAGCTTATATAGTATGAAGAAATCTCTTGGATCTTCTTTACTATTTTCCATCAAATTTTTTATCACCACAAACTTAAACTCCAATTTGATGAAGCAACATATTATTCCGTTGCGCTATTTTTCTTTCATTCTTTCCCCTAATAAAGATATTTTTGCATTTTCTTTCTTAACGCTTTTAATGTTCCGGAAACAAGGAGAACATGAACAGCTATGGGTTCCTCAGCAACCTTCGTTATTGTAGCTATTGAAGCCCGAACCATAGGTAATGATTTATGAGGACACCTTATTATGGCATATTTCATTTCAGGATTATATTCTACTAGAATAACCTCCGTTTGGCTAGCCCCATACTCGCCAAAGAGCCGAGTAATACTGGATCGCAAAGCATTCAAAAAATCTTTTTCACTAGGTGGTTTTTCACAATCTATCCTCAATAGGAGATAACGTCGCCTAATTCTCTCTAACAATCTTCGCCCCTCTTCACTATGTAAACTCCCGGGCACACATAGTTCGGACTCAGCTTCCTCCGGTTTCTTTTAATTATTTCCATGGGATTACTGGAAAGAGATTCCCTAGCAACACATGGATCTAAGCCTATAAGATAGGCGAGGAAGGCATAGTCTTCTGGCTTTCTTAATAAATGAGGGCTATCACATCCGCTTGATAAAACTATGGGAACTCCAAATTTTCTAGCTATTAACACATCTCTCCTAAGAATCTTCATAAGCCTTATTCTTGCTGCTCCCTCCAAATAAAGTAATGGAGCCAAATTAATTTCTAAAGCCGAATTTTTTTCGGAAGCAAGCTTAGCTTCTGAAGCGCTGAAAAAATGCCTTTTAGGATTATTCGAGGAAAATAAAAGCAGATCAACTCTTCGATCTTTAGCAGCTTGTATCGCAACCTCCTTTGTATTGCATTGAACTGCAATAACCTCAAATTTTCTCCGAATTCTCTTTAGTATATTTAAAAGCTCCTTAGCTCTTTTGGGCGCTAAATCGATTCTTGTGACGAAGTCTAAGCCTAGATCTTCACATATTTTTCTTATGATATCAACATTTTCTTTTTTCATCTTAATGGGCAACGTTAAACCTACAGCATTATACCCTAGTTCAGCTGACTTCTCAACTAGACTTCTCACTTTTTCGATCTGATTCACAGGGGGACATAAGTGTAAGTCCACAAATAGTCTTTTCATGGCAATAAACCAAACGTTTTACATATTTTTCGAATCTCTTCAATTTTTGACGTTTTAAATCTTATTTGGATCCGTATTGGATCAGCTCTACAGAGTCTGAATTTACCCCTAAAAGCTTCCTGCTTGTCAAGTCTAATATAGAGGCTTCCCTTACTTAAGTGTAAATCTAGGTGCCTAAGAAGCTCTTCCTTATCAATCGCAGGTAAATTAGATGAAATATTAGATAAGAATGATTCAGCTATTTCCGGATCCTTTATTTGGGTCTTAAAGAAAATTATTGGGTTTCCATAATCCCCTTTCAAGCTCTTTTTACTGAAAGATACTTTATCAGCGTATCTAGGTGGGAGAATATTTTTGACGGCTTTGAGAACCTTGTTTTGATCTTCAGTTGCATGGGCAAAGAATCCAAGATTTATATAAGATATTTTGCTTTTCATAGGTTATCACTTGCGCTAACCATCTAAAGATAATCCCATAATCTTATTAAGTATTCTTGGATATTTGAGCAAGATAATTCTTCAGAGCCTTAATGTTTTCCTCGTGAGAGGTTCTTCTTCTCATATCGATTGGAATTTTTAGCGCTAGCGCCTCCCTAAAGCTTAAGCCAGCAGCCTTCAGCTCCCCCTTACTGAAACCTTTACCGAAACGCTTCTTCCCTCCCTTCCTATACACTATGGCCCTGATGGTCACGCGCTCTCCCCTCCTTTTTTCTAAAAACACTAGAATAACGCTTTAAATATTTAAAGTATTATCCAGAGCCTTCTAATTCCGGGGAATCAACCTGTTAAAGACCGCCTCTATGATACCTTACAATTTCAATTTTAAGCTTTCCGGTTTTAACAAGCAATATTGTAATTGCAGTTATGATCAGAGTTGCGGTAACTGCTATTATGCTATTTTTCACATCTCCTAAGAGCGGTGGCCAAGAAAAGATAAGGGTCTCATTAGAGAGTTCCGATGAGTTGGCATCATTTTCGGCTACAACAACATAACAATAAATTCTGAACGGCTGTATTTCGGGGTCAATATATTCATGGATGTTTGTTCCCACTCTCCCTATTTCCTCATAGGTTCCCTGCCAAAACTCTCTCCGGAAAACTTTAAAACCAAGTTCATTGTCGGAAGTATCCTCCCACTCTAGAAGAACTCTTCCGTCATTAAGCAACGACGCCCTTAAATTTGTTGGCGAAGCCGGTTTTCCCTCCCAACCTTTTTCTCTGAAGAAAACCTCAAGCTCCGCAATAGATGTGTACCCGCCTACAAATCTAAGTTTACCAAACAACCTTATCCCGGTTCCAACGATGGTATTAAACTTTAAAATGAATCTTCCAAATGGTTCACGATAGCTCTCCTCGTAGTTTGGTTTCATCTCCAACCAGCTTACGTTAATCCATCTTCCCATTCCATCCCTATACTGCACAATTAACGTTTCCCAACCGCATTCTTCAGTAGTTTCCCCCTGATAGTAGACCAGACAGTTGATTTTTAATGTAGTGCCGAAAGTATAACCCCACCAATCATCCCCCTCTAAATTGAAACTTCTCAAATTCTGATTTTTCGTTACACCATCCTTCATAATATTAAGTTTCTCTAGGAAATCCTTAGTAAATGGCCTGTCACGGCAGATAGGCGTTGAAAAACTTTTTCTTGCCAGATTATCTTCGGAGAAGCTGTTTGACGGCTTAACATCCGGAATCTCCGTTTTTATAACGTATATTTTCTCTCCGTTCTGCTGAATGATTGATCCGCCGTACTTAAGAATGGCCTTTTCGGCTATAACTTGGGTTCTTCGCGCTATTTCAGTAATGGGTTCGGATGCTGGCATATTATCCCTGTTTGTATTCCTGTAAATATTCATCAACGGTTTCTTCCATTTCTCATTTATCCCCTTCTCTCCCACTATTAAGCCAAGAAGTCCTCCAACTGTTGCAGCATTGCAATCGTTATCCCAACCAGCTGAATTCGCTATCATCAAACTGTAGTCGAAATCCCCATTTCCATATAATATCGCCATAACAACTGCTGCTAAATTTAAGGGAGAACTCACCCAACCGTAAGACCCGTACTTCCGCCAAATCCTCTCCCTAGTCTCCCTCCAATCTTCTATTTCCTCATGCCATCTAATGACGTCGGAAACAACCTCCCAAGTTAAACTGGTTTTCGGTACCTTTGCTAAAGCAGTCTTCACAATGGAGGAAACGTCGCTTTCAAAGAATGCGCAGCTAAACATCGCCGCGTAAAATGCGGCTGCCTCAACCGCGTAGTCATCGTTAGTTACCCTTGCGAAAAATTTAGCCATTTTATAAGCCTCACTTACCATTCCAGGATGTATAACCCCGAAGAGTTCACATTCGATCTGCGCATCTATAAAGCCCCAGTACTCATTATTCTCCTTAGAACCGGTATCTGGAGGAACATATCCCTCGTCCATAAGTTCTCTGGCACGGGCATTAGCACACCAGATCGCGCTATTTATATGCTCAATCCACTCATCCCTTATCTGAGAGTAAGTGATTTCGAAACCGTATTCCTCTAACATATGCAGAAAAACCCACTCCATACTTGTGTCATCATCAGTAAAGGCTCCGGAAGGCACCTGCGAGTAATATGGCACATACTCAGGGTTAGGTTTCTCTATAAATTTTCCTTCAGTTGGTAATCCTAGAATGTTGCCTATCATTTGCCCCATCCAGCTACCCAAGGCTTTATCATAATAGATTGAAGCGGGTAGCATCCTAATATTCTCCGATGAAATAGGCTCTTCAACTTTTGCCCTCGCTTTTCCGTCTTTCCCAAAATTCACAGAGATAAAATAATTAGTAAACGTCAGTGAGAGTATCAAAAATAATGCAGCTGTTAATCTTTTCCGCAAGAGATAACCTCCTCTCGAAAAGATTTAATTAAGATTTGGTACATAAGCATTATGAAACACTATGAGCTGGCCTAGCATACGTTATTCTCGTTGCATGCTTCTTTCGCTCACTTTGTTATCTATAATTCTTTTTGCCACGCTGACTTTTTGTGATGAAAACAACCCCCCAACTAATTCAAAGATTAGCGGATATGTTATAGACGCTGTCTCCGGTAACCCCCTTCAAAACGCAACCGTTCTCATAAATTCATTCTACTATCTGAAAACTGACGACCGCGGCTTCTTCCGTTTTGAGCCTCCCTCAGAGGGCTGGTATAATATATATGCCTTTTACGATAACCCGGAAACGGAAGGTATTGACTATGTGCCTTCTTTTTGGAAAATATACGTTGAAAAAGGAGTGAGCGCCTATAAAATTCTCGCCCTTTGGCCGGGTGCATCAATAAAGATTGAGGGGAAAATAAGGTTCGTAGATAAGCCAATGCCTGCTTCATCGTTTAAGTTCACTATTCAACCGTTTGGAGGCGCTGGTTGGGGCGACGAATATAGCGTCGACGAATACGGTACGGTAGGTTCCTCCAAAGCCCTTGGTTTAGAACCAAATCTCATTATAATTCCAGCGGGTATTCCCGTATCGATTAAAGTGGAGGCTTGGATTCCAGATAGGACACGCAAGGTTTTCACTCTTATGAATGAAACATCCCCGTTCACCTTAGAGCAGGGTGATCAGAGAATATTTGACATCGAAAAGTCCTGCTTAAAGTTTAATGTCGAGTACGTTCAAAACCTGCTAGATCAGAACTTAGCTTTACTTCAAGAGGCTAGGGACACTGGCTTCTTGGTTGAAGAAGAGCAAAAACGTATTGAGAGGGCGCTCTCATTTCTAAATTCCTTAGGAGGTTTTATCTCACGCGGGTCTTATGAAGAAGCATTCGCTATGCTTCGTAATGCATATATTTTAAGCGAAGCCACCCTAGAAGAACTCAGGGAGCTCTTCGCTAAAAGCTCTCAAACATCAGTTTTTTCGATCTTCATTTTTTCATTGCTGTCTTTAATAATCACCTATTTAATAGTGGAGAGGGGAACAAAACTGAAAGTCTCCTTGTTTATAGGAGGGGAGCGGAGCATAGCAGTTCCCTTAAGAGCTGTTGTAGCTCCAACAATTTACGTTTTGCTTTTAATATTCTTCTTTTACTTTTTCCCGGGTTGCCGCCTCATATCTCCTGTTCTATTTGTTTTAACCGCTTTCTTCTCTTTCTGTTTCTCCTTAGTTCTCATAAGCGGTTTACCTAAGATTCTTGAAGGAAAAAAGCAGGAGAACCAAGCAATATCTAAAGGTAGCATCCTAGTTTTCGCCTTCTCTATGGCTGCTGGAAACCTAAAAAGGAGAAAACTCCGTTCGTTCTTGAATATTTTATGCTTAACAATTTTAGTTTTCGGCTTTATAGTTTTCACATCAATATCCCCCGGCTATGGATTCGCATCAATATCAATCGGTCCCTCCAGATTCCCCTTAAATGTAATGATGATTTCGAATCCGCCAGATATTCCTGAATCTGGTTTCACCCCACTACCGGAATACTTTGTGGAAGAACTTGAGGACAACCCCAATGTAACATTAGTTGCACCTAAGGTTGAAAACTTTCCATCTTTTTCTCCAATAGGTTATGTAAGTACTCATTCGGGGAAAAGTAAAGCCATATATGGACTTTTAGGTATAGTGGCTGAACAAGAGGTTGCAATCACATGCATAAACGAATCCATAGTTGAGGGAAGAATTTTCAAAGACGAAGAGGAAAACAGTATACTTATAAGCAAATCACTAGCCGAACGTTTAGGAATCAAGATTCAAGATTCAATTTCAGTTTTCGATCGGGAATTTAAGGTGGTAGGTATATTTAACGACGATAACCTTGAGAAAATTTTAGAATTGAATGGTAAATCATTTTTGCCCTACCGCCTTCAGCCTACTCCCGGCGGAATATACGTTACACAGTGTCGGGGTAATGAAATAGTAATTATGAATTTTAAAACTGCTCTAACCCTGCCTAACACCGCTATTTCGAGAATCTACATCGAACTGAAAAACTCCAATAACTTATTGAAAATGAGTGATACAATAGTTTTGGCGAGAGGTTATACGGTTTGGGTTTCCTTTAAGGGTTCGCTCTATAAGAAGTACATAGGAAGCTACTTAGAGGAAAAAGGCGTGGGTTTAGTGCCTTTTATAATGCTCCTCAGCATATTACTTATAGGTTCAATAATGTTCAGATCGGTTGAGGAACGAAAACATGATATTTTCATTTTATCCTCTATAGGTCTCAATCCAACCCATATCACCGCCTTATTTATGGCAGAAGCGTTAATTATTGGTCTCATATCAGGGGGTTTAGGCTACTTATTTGGTGTTTCTGGCTATCGCATAATTGGAACAATAAGTCCCTTAGGTGTCAAAGAGAAAGCGTCATTAGAATGGAGCCTAATAGCATTGCTTTTCTCCTCACTAACTTCAATTTTAGCGGCTCTTATTCCCGCGATTAAGGCTTCAACAATTGTTACACCCTCATACCTAAGAAAATTAAGGTTTAGAGAAGAAGAAAAACCTAGAGAAGAGGGTGAACCATGGGTTATTGAGCTACCAATAAAAATTAAGCGGGGAGAAATAGATTTCTTCTGCATATATGTCAAAAGAAAACTAAGCGAAAAAAGAGAGGGGCTAGTTGAGAGGATAGAAAATATTGAGGTTTCAATGGAAGAAAAAGAGAACAATTATGTGAGGAGAAAAATATCTTTTGAATATATTGGCGGAGAAATGAAGAGGCAGCTCCGAACCTTCAACAAGCTTATAATTGAACGCCGTGCATCCGATACGTATTACAGAGTATATCTGCTCAGTTTTCCGGATAGAAATTTCGAAGAGGCTGTGCTTAAAACAAGCATGTTTATTCGCCACCTTATCTTAGAATGGAATGCTCTGAGACCAACGGTGGTAACTCCCTTTGAATCCACATTAACCCAGCTGCACTCTCTAATTCGCTTCTTCCATCCTAAACTGCTATATATAGTCGCCGAAGATGATATTTCAGATAGAATCGAAGAGCTGAAAAGATTATTGGAAAAAGAGAATGTCAGCATTCCGCAAATGTCTACCATACGCGTAGAAAAATCCGCCACCCTAAGTGAGTATGTAAAAAAGATTGAGAACGCTGTTCTCGAGGCTGAGGCTGTATGCGTTTCGGGGGAATCCCCCTCAATATGCGTTGCATT
>CAZWWD010000032.1:0-12987 GCA_964637155.1 uncultured Candidatus Bathyarchaeia archaeon | reverse complement strand
AACGTTGACTGTAGATATGTTTTGCCGTTTGGATCTGAAGAAGACGTTAGGAGAGATGTCAGGAGATGTATAGACGCGGCGGGTGGAGGCGGAGGTTTTATCTTGGCTTCAAGCAATTCAATCCATGCTAACTGTAAAGTTGATAATGTCTATATAATGGTTGATGAAGCAAGAAAATATGGTAAATATCCGCTAAACAGAAGTTTTTAAGACTAAGAATTTACTACTTTATTGATATCGAGCTGATGGAGGTTTTCATCACTTTGAAGACTAAGGTGAGTTTCGATCTTATAGAGTTTCGGACTCTTATTTTAGCAGGGATATTTTCTTTTGTTTGGGGTTTCAAGAAGCCATTAAATCAGTTCGCTCCTCTGCTTTTACATCGAATTTACGGGTATAGCATGAGCGAAGCTGGGGTAATCGTATTCTATCTTAACGAGACATGGTATATTCAGGTAGTCATCCTATTTGCTATTTTCTTTTATATTTGTAGTCAGAATATTATTAATAAGATTGGAAGCACAATTGTCTCAGCGATTATCGGGAATGCTATCGGATTCTGGGTAGGCTATTTTGCATCCGCTAGTCTAATTATTAGTACAGGGTTAATTGGAGAGTGGAATCCGCTAATAGCTGTAAATTCCGCTCTAGGTCAAGGCGTAATCTCCCTTTTATTTATTGAATTTGCAGCCATGGCATGCGCATATATGATTGGAGAATGGGATAGGAGGCTTGAACAAATTGGCTTCCTTTCCAATGATGTGGGGAAACCCATAACAGTTTATGTAGCTACCATTATTTACGCGGTTCTAGGGGTTTTACTCCTAGTATTTTCTTTTGTATTCATGATTTATGGACGCCCATTTAACGAATTCATTCGGCTTTCCCCCTTCATTTTGTTTGATCTTCTATTGAGGGCCACTACTTTGATAATTGTAAGCTATGGACTATATGTTGGTAAAAGATGGGGATGGCTTATCGCACTTATAACATCTATGTTGGGGGCAATAGCGGTCATCAATCTGCTAATATTCTGTTTGGTGAACGCGTTAGGAACATCAGCGTTAATAGCATATAGTATAGCTTTACTACTCAATTTGATATTGATCGCCTGCCTTCTTTCAGCAAGCAGCCGACGATATTTTCGTTTCTTAAATCTCAAAGGCTAGCTTCTAAAATCGTTAGTCTTTTAGGTGCCTATGAGCTCTCTAAGATATTTTCCACCTTTAATTAATCCATCTTCGTAGCCAAAGAAAGGATCTTCGTGCTCAATGCTAAGAACATAATCGTAGCCAACTTCCCTCAGAGCCGTTATGTAGGCACGCCAATTTATTTGACCCCAACCTGGTATTCTATATCTCCACCATCCTCTGCCTAAGACACCAACATATCTAAGCTTGAACGGCAGCACCTCGGTATCTTTGGCGTGAGTATGGTAGATTCTGTCGCCAAACTTGTGAACAGCTTCTATATAATCTATTTGTTGCCATAAAAGATGAGATGGATCGAAGTTTAATCCTAAAGTTCTGTCTGGAATATTTTTGAAAGCCTCTTGGAAATGATCTAATCCTTGAAGGAGCGACGCATACCAGTTTTCTAGGGCGATCTTTACGTCATGTTCTTTAGCTACATCAACAATGGGAGCAAAGACTTTAGGAAAATCCTCTCTTAAGGTTCGTAGCTTATCTTTTCCTTTAACCGAGCTACCCGCGAGGGTGCAAACAACTTTAACATTTAGAGCTGAAGCAGCTTCAATGACCTTCAATAAAAATTTTTGTTCCTTAGGATTTTCAAGGATATCTATGCTGTAGAAGGCTAGGCTTGTTATTTCCAATTCCCTCTCAGAGAATAGGCGTCTAATTTCACCTGCTCCTCCACTTAAAACGTAGTCTACGTCGATATGTTTTACTGTTGGCGAAACAGAAATCTCTAGTCCCTTAAAGCCATTAGCTGAGGCCCAATCAACAATCTTTTGAAGACTCCAATCCTTAAGGGGGGAAGTAAGAAAACCCAGAAACATGTATTTCACCATTAATAATTTCAGATTAGCATAGTTTCTTCTAACTCTTTCACCACCCTCATAGTTTTCTCAATTTTTTCCTTCAATTTTACATTATAGAGGGCTGCAGCTGGATGATAGGAGACAACTACGTAGGTTTTTGCATCCCAAAGATTTACTTTATAAACTCTTCCTTGAGATTCTCTCATTGACTTAAATTTTAAGCCTATCTTTGAGAAGATGTAGGATGTTGAATGGCGACCTAACGTAACAATTATTTTGGGTTTTATTATATTCAGTTGTCTATCAAGATATGGGCTACATGCCTCAATCTCTTCTAGACGCGGATCCCTATTACCAGGAGGTCTACACTTAACAACATTTGTTATGTAAACTTTGCTTCTAGAGATTCCAACTTTCTCGAAAACATTATCCAATAGTTTTCCAGCGGCTCCAACAAAAGGCTTGCCTCTAACATCCTCCCAGTATCCAGGGGCTTCACCAATAAAAACTATTGAAGCGTTTACGTCGCCATCGCCCGGAACAGGTTTTCTACGGGTCTTCCATAAATTACATTTTCTACACTCATTTACTTCAGTCATTATCTGTTGAATTAATTTAAGCTTTAACTGCCGATCCAACGCTTCTCCAACCTAAAAATAAGGTTAAAGAGCTTTCAACATTTAAATTCTTCACTAAGATTAAAAACTGAGAATTATTGGAGAAAACAAAGAGTAGCACATGTATGAAAGGATTGCAAGATTATTGATGTTAAACTATTTAAATTTCAATATTAATCACACTTTTTTCCATCTTTCTCAAGAAGTATCTCATTATTAGAGCTGAATAAATCAACATCACAGCTGAGAGCAAGATGGCTACGAGGTCTCCCAATTCCAAGTACATGCTTAATACAATAGAAAGGTATGTTGGAGCAAGAAGTAATGCTGAAAGAGAAAGCGAGACCCAGCCTATTAGTAATGTAGGTGTGCCACGTCGTTTCTTCCCAATAAAATTAATCATAACATACAAGTTTACTGAGCAACCTATCATCGAAGTTGAAACTATTAGAATCAAAGAGGATATTGGATTTGTATTGGAAAATATGGACAAAATCAATATCAATAGAGCTGGTATTGCTGAGGATATTAGAATGAAATCGTATAGTAGAGCTCTAACTACGGTACGTACATCTACGCCTGAAGTCAGAGGTATCCAGAGATTCTCAAACTCTGAGGATCTCCAATTGCTGACAAGCATTAAGGGAACAATGAGTGAATATATGCCCACTAAAAGTGTTAAAGGAAAGAAGGAGGAAACTTGTGGAGGTTGGGAGGCTTGTCTAACGCTGATAGATATTAATGCAGCTATTAAATAGAGAAGTATGATGGCGAATAAGCTGCCCTCTCGCATTATTCGGATGATTTCTTTTCTCATCAGAAAAAGAAGCAAAGACTTTGATTTAAGATTCAGTTGAAAGAATAAGCTAATCCGCGAAAATGTTTTGATGCTTTTTCTCATCTTTAATGTTTGCATACGCATAGAAGTGTCAAATGGAGATACAAATGGGATATACTTTGATAGAGGAAAGAAGTTTTTTCCTGAAGCAAATATAAAAAGTAGGAAAACTAGTGAAAAATAAAAGATTAAACCCAGAAAATTGGACATTTGAGGTTCCTCATTAAATATTATATCTAAAAGAATTTTAGCCAGAAACGTTGATGGGTAAGGTAGTGAGGAAAATTTCAACGGGAAATCAACGAGGAGTCTAAGTGCAGGAAGCAAAAAGATAAACGCTAAAGCTAATATGATTGAGTTTATCAGTAATCCTTCATATAGAATCTTTATGATTGAAAGGGATGTCTTCAAAAAGAAAAGCATAAAAATGAAAATGAGAATTGCTAAAAGCATCAGTAAAGCTAAGTGAAACTTCAAACCGAGTGAGAGTACTATCATCACATAAAGTATGAAAACTGGATTAACAAAGATAAGTGACGCTGTGAAATCAGCAAACATACTTGCCATCAGAAATTCTCTGGGTTGTATAGGTGACGTGAAGATAAAATTCTGCTCGTACTCAAACACGGCGTAACCCCTTAATGCTAACATTATGACAAATAGTATAAGCGCGCTTACAATAGCTACTAAAAGCTCAGCATACAGCTCTAGGCTTATATTTCCCTGCTTAACAGCATTAGTGATGCTCATTGAGAATCCAATTACGCTAGGAATAAAACCGAGAGTATACACAAGTAATAGCGCCAAGCTAGCTTTTGATGCTCTAAGGGCGCCGAAGAACGCTTTAACTTTGAACTTATATACTTCCAGAATTATGTTTATTCTCACAGTTTCCTCCTTCTTAACAGATTAAAGAATCCCTTCCTCCTTGCCTCTTCACCTTCAATAACTTGCTTCTCAGCTTCCTCGGTTAATCTAAGGAAGACCTCCTCCAGAGTTGCGTTTTCGCCGCTTCTCGATAATTGTTGAAGATTCTTGAGATCTCCAGAAGCAACATTTTGGCCTTTATGAATTATTGCGACTCTATTACATAGTCTTTCAGCTGTGTCAAGCATGTGGGTTGATACAAAAATGGTTTTGCCATCTTTAACTCTCTCATTAAAAAGGTCTTTTATTATATGTTGTCCCATTGGATCTATACCGATAAAGGGTTCATCAAGTATAAGTAGGTCAGGATCATGGATAAGGGCGGAGGCTATGGCGGCTTTCTGGCGCATTCCCCTGGAAAGCGATATTATGAGAGACTTTCTTTTCTCCCTAAGCTCAAAAAGTCTAATGAAATAGCTCATTCTTTCCTTTATTTGCTCATTTGGAACCTCCCTGATCTTTCCGGAGTATATAAGAAATTCTTCAACCGTTAGATAATCAGGTAAAGAAACCGTTTCAGGCACGTATCCAATAAGCTTCTTATATTCGTACGGTTCTTCGCTTACATCTATGCCGTTAACCTTTACAATCCCCTTATCCATTTTTAAGAGACCGACTATTATCTTTAGTGTTGTGGTCTTTCCTGCGCCATTTGGACCTAGAAGTCCAAAGATCTCGCCTTTATATACCTCTAAATTTAGTCCCCTAAGTGCTTGCGTTCCATTATAAGATTTCCATACATCAATCAATTCAACTATTGGATTCATGCCATTTCCTCTTTAAGCCGCAACCATGCTATTTTTTGTATCCAAGCTCTCTAAGGATTCTTTTACGCCACTCAATACCTTTTTCATCCTCAATACCTTTGGGTTTCAACCCGTCAATAACGCCTACTATGCCTCTTCCCTGTTCGGTTTCCGCAATGATCACTTGTAATGGGTTAGCTGTAGCAGCATATATTGTGCATACTTCTGGAACTCTCTTTATAGCGTTTAGTACATTTATTGGATAAGCTTCGCGCATGAACACAATGAAGGAGTGCCCGCAACCTAGTTTAAGCATATTCTCAGCGGCAGCTTTTTTAAGCTCTTCATCTGTCCCTTCAACCCTAACTAAGCATTCTCCGCTGCTTTCACAGAAGGCTAAACCAAATTTTATGCCTGGAACAGAATTAACCATCGCCTCATAAATGTCTTCAACTGTTTTTATGAAGTGAGCCATTCCTAAAATAACATTGCTATCTTTAGGCATATCGATACTTACAACTTTAATTTCAACCATACATTTCATCTCCCATATAAGTTCTATGCTAAAATTACATAAAATCCGATTTATAACCTTATTTAAATTTTGATTCTTAACTTTCAGTAAAACTGTCAAGAATCCTTATTTACTTAAGATAGGCTTTAATACTCCCCCACTGATCGAAAATGATATCTAATATACCTGTTAAACCCGTATGTATAGAATAAAATATGTAGCATAAATAAGTGCAGTTCTTACATTGGCTATATTCGCTTCTAAGCTTCTCGATGACGGGACTTTTCCAAATTTTGGGCAAATCAAATATTGATGCCACCGGCTCTCTACAATGGCAACCTGAGACTCTACCTAGGTGATCTATTACCAGAAAATTCTTAAGGGCTTTACACTTCCATATTCTTTCGCCAGTTAAGGCTAGATGCTTGATGGCTTCAAGAGTTTTCTTTGTTATATAAATGTATTCACTTTCTTTCTTCATTTCTATAAGCGTGTCGCAAACCTTAGCTAACGTCTTTCTATCAGTTATCTCGTACTCATCATTCTTCTTACCTATTGAGAAAGCACCCTTACTAGGTTGATAATCATAATTGTAAAGGCAATACCATACGGGTATCTCACGTTCTATAAAATATCTTGTAAAATCAATTATCTCATAAAGGTTCATCTGTGATATTGTTGGTGAAACACCTACAGGAATTCCCTCACGCTTTAGTGTTTCAATGGCTTCCATAGCTTTTCTCCATGCGCCTTTAACACCCTTAAGGTAATCATTCTTTTTCTCATCCAGTGTATCCAGGGATATCGCCACAAAATCAACATTACGCAATTCGTCGATCTTGCTTGCTGCAACACTACCATTATCATAAACTGTGGTTATGAAATATTTTGAGGCATAATCTAGAATTTCACCCATATCATCGCGGAGGAGAGGATTTCCGCCTGAGAAAACTAATTCCAGAACACCAATATCACGTAAAATATCTAAACCACGCTTCACCTCCTCAGTTGATAATTCATTGACGTCTTGATCCATCCACACAGTGCAACCTCTACAACGGTAATTACATTTTCTAGTAATAAACCATTGAGCATGATAAGTTCCTGGAGATTTCAAGGCCCGCCTAGCTAAATTCAAAATTTTTGAGGTTGACATCATCTTCAGGTAATCCCTCTTCTTAAATACTTTATCGCACAGGTTCCCAAGATTTTGATATTGTTTTATGAAATAGGAACAATGATATATAATTGCTTATCCATAATTTAAGCACTTTCAGAAAACCCATACGTCTAAATCTTCTCATAGACTCATAAACAATTAAATCATTTAGAAAAATGAATTTACCGATCTTAGAGAGCCTGAAAACTAATTCATGATCTTCTAGACATGGAAGGTTTTCATTAAATCCTCCGGCTCTAACGAAGGCTTCACGTCTAACTACTAAAAATTCTCCCCGTGAATGCGGCTTAAAATATGTGAATAAGCGTAGTAATAAGTTGTAGAAGCGAAAGAAGGCATATTCAAAGGGATTAGGATTCTTGGGCATAATGTTGCATGTCGCTCCTACAACACTTTTTTCATTAAAAACTGATAGAACCTTTTTAAGGAAATTCCGTGGGGGATCAACGTCCGCGTCCATGAAAACTATTATTTCGCCACTCGATTTGTAAGCACCATAATTTCTCGCTCTGCCTATCCCCCGCTTATTAAGCACGTAAACCTTATTCGTAAATTTTTTAGCGACAGAGATCGTTTCATCTGTACTTCCCCCATCAACAATAACCAGCTCTAAATGGGGGTTAATCTTAGAGAGTTTAGACAACAGTTCACCGATGTATCTACCTTCCTGAAAAGTAGGAATGACGACCGAAACTTTTGGACCATCCATTTTGCACATAATTATCATTAATATGTTACACTTAAAGTTTAATTTTCTCATGCTTAAATAATTGAAAAATCTATAGCTACCTGAGAAAACATTTTTCTATATGCTTCTTTATATGCGCTGCAATAATCTCATAAAATTCTTCCTCATTCTCAAGTAAAACTCTTTTTATATCTTCGCGGAAAATCCATCTGCCACTATTATCTTTAGCTGATAGTATAGAACCGAATGTAACATGCAGAATTTGTCTTCCAGCATTGTTATCTAGGAAAACTTTTTCTAAATCTTCATCCGAAATGCTCTCTGGTTCAGGTATGAGGTTAGGGTCAGCGCTCACATGATAGCTCTTGCGGTCAATTTTGAAGTATTTCAAGCTGTGTTTCACTATTCTCCTGAAGAGCTTCGGATCGTATCTAGCGATTACTCTTAAAGCCTCTAAGTAGCTTGTTCCAGAGGTCTTGAGGTGAATTATTTCTGGCGCTATTTCACTAATTATCGGATAGACTGAAAATTTATCGCTTCCAGAGTGAATACTTATCTTGTAGGGTCCACAAATCTTGGATATCAAAACATGTTCTATAAATGATTCTTTAAACTTTTCTAAGTCGCCTATATAGTCTATGGCCTTTTCAAATTTACCGATAAATTTTGGAGCTAAACTGTGAAACCTTACGCCAAGTCTCTTCAGCTCTGAAGCTATAAAAAAGTGCTCTAAAGCTGTTGTTGGTTTTTCAGTTTCATCAATTGACACCTCGAAATCAAATTTTTTCCGCCCAAAAAGTTTTCTAAGTTGCCTATAGATTCTGAGCGTGAAGAGAATTGCAGCTGAAAATTTAACAGCAACCCTCATAAGACTTTCTTCAGAGAAATTAATTTCTCTAGTCTCACCATATGGCAGCCGAAGAATTAATCTTTTATTCAAGTAAATTTTCAGAAAACGCTCTTTTCGAATCTTCAGCTCATTCCAAGGTAAGCTATTAAATTTCTCCTCAAGAGTTCTACGGACATAATTGTCGGCCCTAATATCCACGTAATCTGAGGGATCAACCGTATACATGGTGAAACCAGCCTGAAAAGCAGCATAAACATCTTTCTCTCTTTTTATGTGGTCAGCGTCAGAGCCAAAGCCTCCGCGATAGCCTTCCTGAAATACCGCCCATGAAACATCATCTAAGACTTCTTTTGGCGTTCTCAGTGTTCGTTCCATCTCCCTAAAGGATTGCTGAGCTAAAACTGGGAGAACGTTGGACTTCTTAATGGCCCTGATATGTCCGGGGGTTGCTAATCCCAATCTATCGCCCAAACCAATAGCAGGAGTTAATCCCATAGGCTGCGGTCTTGTGAAGGGGAATATTTTTCTTAGAGCTGAGGCATTTCTCCCATCGCATGAACAAATAATATATTCAAATTTTTTGTTACTAATGAAAAGTTGGCCGTTTTTCTTGAAGGAGAAAACTCTTAAAAATTCTCGCTTTTTTGGAGGATATACAATAACCAATTTCTTTTCAAGACCTTCGCGGATTAAAAAGAAGACACATCCATTCTTTTTAGTTATAGACGCATCATATATTTTTAGAGGGAATACAGCAACATAAGATCTTTTAAATTCATTAATGATTGATCGAATATTCATTAAAATTGACACCGAAAAAATAAAAGTAATGCACTTATCTTATTTTATTGTTAAATTTTTAGAGTATCCAGTTTTGCCCTGGTTTTCTCTGGAGTATTATTCTTTTTTCATAGTTTCTTCTAACCCTTATTCGGGGAGGCTTTTTGGTTTTCGGTATAGGTTCAATTTTCGGTGTTTGCGAACGAACTTTCCCGGCTTTTGAGAGGCTACCGTGCGTTGGCATTTTATTTCACCACCAGCATTTTTATTCTTATTCTTTTATTTATACTTTTATTTAAAGCCCTTTTGTTTTTACTACAAATGGTAAGATAGCATTTAACGTTCTCGTCGGTATCAATGAAAAGATAATGCATGTTGGATTCTAGTAGAAGTCTTGAAAAATCATTTTTGGAGAAGAACTTTTTGAGTCCAGTAATGATGAGAGAGGAAGAATCTTTCGCTACTCGTGAGAGTTCGCGAATTGTTAGAGTTGGATTAGGCATGTTCTGAATCAGCGTTATGGCGAATACTTTATCAAAAACTTCATTCTTAAATGGCAGAAAGTCAACGTCTGCCCTAATCAGGGAGATGTTGTTTATTTTTTTCTCTTTAATATATCTTAGGGCTATTTTTAGGGTCATTAGGGAGAGATCGACGCCTACAATAAGCCTAGCTGAGTTTCTTATGTAATTAAAGAGAAGACCCGTCCCGCAGCCCGCATCTAAAATGACATCGCATTTCCCTAAATCTAGAATCTTTAGTATTTCTTTGATTTTTAGTTCTTGTTCATGACCATACAGTGTATTGTAGATTCTTGCAATTTTATCGTAGTGCCGAATTACATCACGTTTTATCTTCCAATTTTTATCCATAATGCCAAAAATTATTTTTATGTTAAACATCTAAAAAATTTGTTGGCGAACCTCTTGTCAACCGAAAGATCCGTCCTTATATACGAAAATTTAAGGATTGAAGAAGCTGTAGATAGACTTAAGATAGCGTTTAATGAACGGAAAACAATTATCATTGTTGGAAACTGCTGGGTTGAGTATCATGGTAGAGCCAGCTCAAAGCTTCAGCCCGGTGAAAGAATCGTAATAATCAAGGAAGATGGTTCTGTTCTGGTTCATAGATCTAGGGGTTATGAGCCAGTTAATTGGCAACCGTCGGGTTGCGCTTTTCAAGTATATAGAGATGGAGGCTCTCTCGTTATTAAGGCAATTAAAAGAAGACCTCATGAGATAGTAACAATGTTTTTTGATAGGATTTATCTTCTTTCAGTGCTCAAATTGATCGATGAGGGAGAGTTTTCACTATACGCAAGTGAGGAGGATATGCAGAAAGCCATATTATTAGAGCCATCGATTATTGAAGATGGATTTAAGCCAATCGATTATGAGAAAAAAGTTGAACCCGGTTTCATAGATGTTTATGGAGTAGATAAAAATGGACGCATGGTTGTAATAGAAATAAAGCGTAGAACCGCTGGAAAAGATGCTGTCCTTCAACTAGCAAAATATATTGAGGCGCTAAAGCCTATTGTTAACCGTGAAATAAGAGGTATACTAGCTGCGCCGCAGATATCAAGAGAAGCACGAAAACTTCTAATAAGTTTAGGACTAGATTTTAAAAGGGTTGATCCGAAAAAATGTTCTGAAATACTTCGAAGAACAGAAGACAAGAAAATCATAGACTTTCTAAAATAGAATTCACATATTGAGAATTTAGAGTTAATAAAAACTAGACTAATCTTCAGACATTAACAAATTCACGATTTTCGACGCGATTGATATTATTTTGTCAGATTCTTTTATAATTAAATCACTTCTAGAAGACATCTCTATGCTTTCTAACCATTTTATCGACCTCTCGATCCCTACTAAAAATCGAAGAATCGGACTTTCCACTGGAAGTTTCTTTTCTAAAGCCTCCTCAACTATACGCTCAATAAAGGCTGGTTCTCCTAAACTATAGTAGATTGCTGTTTGAGCTTTCCTTACAGCGTCAAGTATTAAGTTGGATGCGCTACTATTCCTTTTAGCTATATTGATTTCGTTTACTGCCTCCCTAAGATAACGTAAAGCCCAGCTTTTTCGATACTCATCCATTAACAATTCCTTCACAAAAATAATTAGATTATTCTTCCTTACTTATTTTTATTCTTTCTCTGATTGAGGTTGGGATATTGAAACTAGCCGCGTTATATAACCAGCAATGCTGTTTCTAAGTCTGGTTGATGGAATAAGCGCTATACTAGATAATATCTTCTTGTTTTCCTCGAAATCCGCTGTGAACTTATCCGGGAACTTTCTAATTAGCTCACGAGCTATTCTTTTCACTTTTTCCGGACGTACATTTCCCAAGTGCATCAGCCTTTTCTCTTTTTTGTCACACTACACGTATACCGCTATATGAATGTTTGCTGAAATTTTTGTTATGTTTCATCAAAGTTATATATAAGGATTAATATTCAAATAGGAAATTGGAACGAGATAGCAGAAAGGCTTTTTTAATTGATAGAATAAAATAAATAGTTGTATTTGAAAACGAAAATTCGAAAGAGGGAAATATTATGGGCGAATTAGCAATTGCGGCTATGCACAGGATTTGCAAGAAGGCCGGAGCTGAAAGAGTCAGTGAGTCAGCAGCTGTGCAGCTGGCAAAGGTTCTTGAAGAAATAGGCTTAAAGATTGGTAGGGAAGCTGTAGACTTTGCAATGCATGCTGGCAGAAAAACTGTGAAGGCTGAGGACATAGAAATAGCGGCAAAAAAAGTTTTAGGTAGATAACAGGCAAAAAACCTCTTATAAAATTCCTCTTTTCTTTTTTATATCCAGAAGTCTTCAGCGAACAATAATTATGAAAAGATGGGTTTTGCAACGAAAATATTATCTTTATTAGATATTATACGAGCCTTTAGCTTAATTCCAACCGGTATGCTCTCCGCATTTACAAGCGTTATATTTCTATCATATTTTTCTGTCACCGCCAAGGCTTCACCCCTAAGCCATCCTGGACCAACAACTTTAACGCGGATTACTTCAAAACGTTTATAGGGTATTGGAAGTCTAGGACGCTTATGAGTTCCAAAATCCGCTGGACTTAGAACAAGTTTAACGCCAAAATTCTTTTCCCAGCGTCTAAGCTGATCATAAAATTTTCGCCATGAAATTGGCTTGACGCCCTTAACTTTTCGTCCACGCTTGTGGATGAGATATTTTTGTATCCCTAAAGCAGGATAGCTTCTGCCAGCGCCCAATTCTTTAGCAAGTCTAATTATTTTCGGCATTTCAGAGTCATTTATGCTTGGAATCCAGACTGGGGCGATGAGTAAATCAATTTTAGTATTTGAAACTATATAGTGCATCAAATTAACAATTCTTTCTGGATCGTACCATCGAGTCCCAGAAAGCTTTTTAGCTAAATTTGAATCTAAAGCGTCAATTGAGAAATTAATTCTTGTTAAACCAGCATCAGATAATTCATCAAGAAGTTTCTCAGTTAAGATTGAACCGTGAGTCTGCATTGAAACAACCTTAACTCCCTTAATTTGGCTTAGACTAGAAACTAAATCAGCTATTTTAGGATAAGTTATCGGATCGCCAACCGTGTCTATGTGGGCTTCTATGCCATGTTCACCCTTAAAAGCAACAATCTTCTTAAACCATTCAACGAGACATTCTAATGGAACAATATATTCCGTTCGTCTATGCTTCGATCTCGGTCCAGCATCAGTTGAACAAAAGATACAGGAAAGCGGACAGGTTGTGATTGGTCGAACCTGAATAACGTTTGTCCCTCTATCGATTAAACCGAAGGCTATACAACCTAAAAGTGGAAGAGAAT
>CAZWWD010000031.1:0-13349 GCA_964637155.1 uncultured Candidatus Bathyarchaeia archaeon | reverse complement strand
GTTCTTAAATTTATATCAGATGATCTTCTTGAAATCTCAAAAATGTTAAGAACCTGTGTTAGCTCTCGTATAGAAATAGCGCCAAGTCCAGGCATAGGCAAAGCAGAGAAAGTAAGAACAATCGATGACGTTCAGAAGGTTTTTCCGCAAGATTTACTAGGTCTCCTTTTATTTGAGGTTACAGACGACTATATAATCGTTAAACCTAGACACTATTTAGGTCCTGAAAACTTTGCGAGAATCGCCTCAATAATTCGTGAGCAACTTAAGGGTGAATACGTTAGTCATGGAAAAGAATCCCACTTTAAAGTTCCAAGAAAAATTAGAGAATACTCTTCCTAACCTTTAGGACATGCTTCCATAATTGATCAAATCATAGCAAACCATAGACTCCTTTTCCGCCGGAGCTATCGAGTTTAAAAATAAGAGAAAAGAATCTCAATCTCATACATTTAGTAGGATAACGACTTACTTCAAGAACCTTTCCAATTTTCACCTAAATGTAAAATGTTTCTCCCGTTCCCCGTCTTTCTCTAGATCTTTCCTCAGCTTCACGCCTAGCTTCCACCATTACACCGCTTTTTCTTGCACCCTGCTTTGTAACTTCAATATCGTATTTTATGAATTCCTGAACAAATTCCCCCAATCTCTTATTCATTTCAGCCAATTCTTCCTTATCAAATGAAACCATTACATCTGGATTGTTAACCCAATTCATCCATCCTAATAGACTTCTATGTAATGCAAGTAGAATAAACCTCATTGACTGAACTAGTTCAAGCCTATCCATGTCCTTTCTCTCTAATAGTCTTCTGATTCGCTCCAAGGTTCTCTCTGAAGCTCTTATCCATCCTTCACTCAATTTTCTCACCTCAACAAGCTACTATTTCCTCATCTCACCTATTTACCTATCGATCCAGCATAAAGAACACATAACAATTAATATCTCTTTTGGTTTTAGAAAGGAGAAGATGAGGGAAGAATTAATAATACCTGATTTGGAAGCTTTTAAATTCGCCAGTTGGCTTCTCCCATATAACCTCAACCTTCCTGACAATTGCGCCCGGTGGACCTCTATGGCAAAAATCAATCATTGCTTCAACATTTTCCTTCTCTCCCTCAAAAACCGCTTCAACTCTACCATCCGGTAAATTACGAACCCATCCAGTAACATTGTTGCGTATAGCCCTTAAGCGAGTTTCATATCTAAAGAAAACTCCTTGAACCCGTCCACTTATGAAGACGTGAGCCCTAACCTTCATCGGGGCTCACCTCAGCACTGCAATTAATCTGCTTTTCTAAATTTTATGGTTTGATTTGAAAGCTCAATATCATATATTTGGTTTACATCGAAGTCTACACCTAGCTCCTCATATTCACGCTCAGTTAAGAATAAGATCATTTTGGGCATTGTAATCCGTGATTGAACATTTAGTAGCGGAATTTGCTGTTGTAGCACTCTAATCATATCTTGAACCATTCTAGCTTCCTCACTTGCAGGTCTAATAGCGAATCTTGGAGCTACATCCTCTTGAACCAATTCTATGCGCTTACCCAAGTTTCCTTCTACATCTTTAAATGATTCTATCCTTTGAACTCTAACTCTCATCATTTAAACACCAAAAATAATAGTAATAGATGCATCTATAAAAGGATAAATTCAAAGCGTTTATTGCCTCTAACCTAAAAAGACTTTGCTATTAATTAAGAATGTTAGTTGAAGACAAATACTTTTAAGGCTTAAGTTCTTCTACATATTAAGTAGGACTATTGTGGGGTGTATAATCGTGAAGCTTGTAACAGTTCTGCTTCCAGAAGCCTATCTTGAGGGTCTTGATGAACTAGTTAGACAAAATATGTATCCCAGTAGAAGCGCGGCTATTAGAGCAGCTGTAAGAGACCTGCTAAAGCGAGAGCTCTGGTCTAAATAGACAAAGCAGTAACACTTTTAACTATGGTTTAAACATCAATTATGTATTGCAGCTAACCGATGAGGAAGCCCGTTGCTAAGGAAATTGCTGATGACTAAAGGACGGACATCTAAGGTTGGCTGCCTCCATTATATTTCTCTGATAAAATTATTCGCTAAATCCCTAAATTTCCTAGCAGCTTCAGATGGATTTTCAGCGTTAATTATCGATCTGCCGACAATCAGATAGTGTGCACCAGCAGAAATAGCATCCCTGATTCTTCCACCCTGCGTACCAATTCCAGGAGAGTAAATTGGAATAGCCCCTTTTAAAGTAGCATGTATCTCTCTTATCTTTTCGGGATAAGTTGCGCCAGCTATCACGCCGTCAGCGCCCCACAGTAGAGCCTTTTCAGCAAATACTATATACTGTGGCCTGATTTTCCCTGTTGATGGATCGTAAACATTCTGCCCATAGCCCTCCCAAGCAGCCTTATGGCTCATATATGCTAAAAGTATGATTCCACGATTCATTTCCCCGGCAACTTCAAATATTGGCTGAAGCCCTCCCTCCCATCCGACAAATGGATTAGCAATTAATGCATCAAACCCAGCTTTAAAATAGTTTTCAGCTATCACGCGATTTGTGTGACCAACATCATTAGCCTTACAATCCATTATTGTTGGTAGGCTGAAATCACGTGCTTTATCAAGGATCTTTCTTACACCATTAAATAGGCCTAATGGTAAAACAAGATGATGATTTATTTTTAGTGCGCATATATATTCTTGAACTTCCTCGAGTATTGACATGCTTTTCTCAAAAATTTTTTCAGGATCTCCGGCAACTACGTCAAGCGCCAAAATTATTCTTGACTCCTTTTTTCTTTCAGATTCTTCCATAAGAGACTTAAATGTTGAGGGCAAATCTTATTTAAACCTCCGCTAATGCTAGAGAATTATTCATATAATCTAATCTTTGATTACAGATTATTATTTATTGTCATGTGTTTATGTGCCCATAAAACTAAAAAGAGTTACGTAAACTTTCTACATTTTCGCGTTTTCATAACTCCACAAAATGAATGGAACCTAATAATTTGCTCTTCACCAAAATATCGATTTAATAACCATTGGGTAGAAGCGTAAAAATTAAACTAGACCTCAACCAAATTTCTTTTTAGTATTAGGGTAATTCTCCAAGAACTTGGAGGAGAAAATCACTATGTCCTTGGAAGAATACTATAAGAAAAGAAACTTCAATAAGACTCCGGAGCCCAAAGGTAAGACTATTAACTCTAGGGAAGGAAGAATCTACGTGATCCAGAAGCATGCAGCCAGCCATCTACATTACGATTTAAGACTTGAAAAGGATGGCGTGCTTAAAAGCTGGGCTATACCCAAAGAACCCCCCACGGTTAAAGGTATTAAAAGGTTAGCTGTTCAAACTGAGGACCATCCAATAGAATACGCTAATTTCGAGGGCGTCATACCGGAAGGCGAATATGGCGCTGGAACAGTTGAAATATGGGATAGAGGAACATTTGACATAGAAAAATGGGAAGATGATGAAATAGTGATACACATACATGGTGAAAAACTTAAAGGAAGATACTGCTTAATCAGATTCAAAAAGCAAAAAGGTGGATGGCTCTTCTTTAAATCCTCATCTTCATAGAAACTAAAATCTCAGCCAACATGCAAAAAGACTTTTACACCATTTTTATCCCACGCTAGATCATAGAATTGACGGGAAAATAATAAAGCTTAAAAGGAACCAAAATGTCAAGATGAATATCTCTCACCTATTTCCATTCACTTGAGACGGAGACTTTAAACTCATGGAATTCGAAGTAGTCTTCCAGCCTGAAGGAAAGCACACGAAAATTCCCTCCGGGAAAACAATTTTGGAAGCTGCGAAGATCGCTGGAGTAGATTTGATTTCTATCTGTGGCGGACTCGGTAAATGTGGAAAATGCCGAGTTGTAATTGAAAAGGGAAGCGATAAAACAAACCCATTAACCAGCATAGAACGTAATTTTCTTTCTGAAGCTGAAATAGCCGCAGGATACAGACTCGCTTGTCAAACAATTATTAGGGGACCGTTGGTGGTCTGGGTCCCGGAGGAAAGCCGAACTGGCAAGCAAAGGCTCCAAATTGAAGGCATAGAGACGCCAGTTAAACTTGAACCCTACATTAAAAAGTATTTTATCGAGCTACCTCAACCTAATCTTCATGACATAAGATCCGATGCTGATCGGTTATTAGATGAGCTCAAAAAAGTTTATAGGCTTAACGATTTAAAAGTGGACTATAACGTTCTTCTCCAAATGCCATCAATCTTAAGAGAAGGCAAATGGAAAGTAACTGTTACCGTTTGGGATAATAAAACAATAATCGATGTAGATCCGGGAGATACTGCTAAAAGAATATTTGGATATGCTGTTGACATAGGCACTACAAAGATCGCTGGTTATTTAATTGATTTAAGTACAGGTGTTGTTTTAGCGGTTGACTCGCTAATGAATCCTCAAGCATCCTATGGTGAAGATGTAATCTCGAGAATCACTTATGCATCCTATGGCCAAGATAAGCTAAAAGAACTTCAACAAGCCGTTATCGAGGGTGTAAATCAAGTTTTAAAAAGCCTCCTAGACAAGACTGGCGTAAGCCCCAAAGAAGTTTATGAAATGACGGTCGTTGGCAACACAGCTATGCACCACATTTTTCTAGGGATATGCCCAAAATATGTAGCTTTAGCACCCTACGCGCCAGCTGTAAAAAGCGGCGTAGATGTTAAAGCGCGGAAACTTGGCGTAAATATTAATCCGAACGGTAATGTTCATGTGCTTCCAGTAATAGGCGGTTTTGTTGGAGCAGACACAGTTGCGGTAATATTGGCAACCGAACTCTATAAAAGAGAAGAACTCTGTATGGCGCTTGATATAGGGACAAACACCGAGGTTGTTTTAGGAAACAAAAATAAGATCCTAGCAGTTTCATGCGCCTCTGGACCAGCTTTCGAAGGAGCTCACATAAAATATGGTATGAGAGCCGCCAGTGGCGCAATTGAAAAAGTGCAAATCGACCCTAAAACTCTTGAAGTCAAATATCAAACAATAGATAATATTAAGCCGTGTGGCATATGTGGATCAGCGATGGTTGACGTTCTTGCAGAACTGCTTAAAACTGGAATAATCGATATTTCAGGAGCATTCAATAAAGACATTAAATCACCGAGACTACGTCAAAGCGAAAATGGACTTGAATTTGTCCTCGCATGGAAAGATGAAACCGCCATCGGCAAAGATATAACTGTCACACAGAAAGATATCCGGGAGATTCAGCTGGCTAAGGCAGCTATACATACCGGGTGCACTATACTTATGCGGAAACTTGGTGTGAAAGAGTCTGATATAGATGCGCTTTTCATAGCGGGGGCGTTCGGTTCTTACATAGATCCAAAAAGCGCGCGGATAATAGGAATGTACCCTGAAATACCCCTAAACAAGGTGCGGATTGTTGGTAACGCTGCTGGGACAGGTGCCAGAATGGCTTTAGCCTCAAAAACAATTCGGAGAAAAGCTGAGGAGATATCGAGAAAAGTAAATTATATTGAGCTTGGAGCTGAACCGGAATTCCAAGCAGAATTCCTAAACTCACATTTCTTACCTTACGCTGATCTAACAAAATATCCCGAAACAATCAATATGCTTAAAAAACTAGGTATACAAATTAAGAAGCCACCAATGATTTTAAATACAAAAGCTTAGCTTTTCTCAAGGAAGCTTTTAGGCGAATTTTTGTTCCTCCGATATAAAAACAGTATAAATGTTCAGCTTAAATACTCTTTTCTGTATTTCTCGAACAATTCATCTCTGAGCTCCTGCAGTTTCTTGCTTATTTTCACAGGGTAAGCCTCACTATTTCTTATACGCCGATATTTTTCCGGTAGAGCCGCTAGCTGCTCTAAACAGTATTCCCTTATCTTCTTTAGGTCAGGGAAATCATAAACAATTTCCCCCTTAACGATTATTGGAACTAATAGAGGCTTAGCATTTTCGATCTTTTCATCCCATAAAGATATGATATCTTCCAAATATTTTCCATCCTCATTAAACCGTCTCCAAACTTGTTTTTTCCCCGGTAGAGTTGCCTTGCCCATGCTACTTGTAAATTTAGTTGCTGGCACCATCTTGCCGCTTGCATCGCTTGTCTCTGCAAGTTTAAATATTCCATCTAGGGCTGAAACCCCTCCCTCCCCACTTATAGAATCATAGTTTGCGCCAGTTATTAGCTTTGTTCCAACGCCGAAACCATCTATTGGAGCGCCCTTCATTAATGCATCTTCTATAACGAATTCGTCTAGGCGGTCACTTGCGAAAATTTTCACATTTGTTAATCCGGCTTCATCAAGCATTTTACGCGCTTTTTTACTGAGTTCAACTGGATCTCCGCTATCTAATCTTATTCCAATCAAATTATAGCCCTTTTCTTTAAGTTCTAAGCCGACTTTTATAGCATTTTTTACGCCTTCAATAGTCTCGTAAGTGTCAACTAGAAGTATAGTGTTATGCGGGAAGCTTTCAGCATACTCCCTAAAGGCGGCTAGCTCGGTCTCTTTGAAGGAGCCTTTCCCCACATATCTTTCCTCAATAAATTTATGTGGTATGGTTCCAACAAACGGTATATTCCATTTCATAGCAGCTATAACAAGCGATGTTCCGTCAGCCCCGCCAATATATGCTGCTCTAGCGCCTAAGACGGCGGCATCTCTACCATGAGCTCTTCTGGCTCCAAAGTCCACAACCGTTTTAGGTGAATAAACTACGCTTCCACCCTTCGCCGCATAAACAATTCGAGAAGTTTTGGTTGCAACCAAACTCTCAAAATTCATTATATTAAGCAGATAAGTTTCAAGTAACTGCACATCTATTGAAGGACCCGTAATGTTTATTACAGGCTCATTTGGGAATACAGGTGTGCCCTCTGGAACAGCGTAGATGTCGCCTTTAAATTCGAAATTCTCTAGATAATCTAGAAATTCGCTACTTAAATCCCTTCCAGCCATCTTCTCAAGCCATTTGCGATGTTTCCTGCTTAAACCTTGATTCAAAACTTGAATGTAGCTAACAAATTGCTCTAAACCAGCCGCAATAACATAGGAGCCCAGATGCTTAGGTATTTCTCTAAAAAAGTATGTTTCAGTTATCGTATTGTTTACACCATGATCAAAATTGCATTTCCCAGAAGTCAATTCATAATAGTCGATAAATAGGAATAAGTCTTCTTCACTTAGAAGCCCTGTCTCAAGCTTCCTCATAGGTTTCTCACCACACACTAAGTTACTTTTCCGAGGTTTAACTATTCTAAAGCACCAAAAAAGATAATCTTATAGACATATTTAATCTAAACGTTTTTGTTTAGATCTTCAAGATTTAAAAATACAAATTTACGATTGGATCATTCTTCAGGTGCGAATCGGCTACGCCTCCTCTTTTTAATTCTCTTTTTCGTAGTGACGATCTTTCTTATGGCGCTTGCTATATCATCATATATTGACGGTAAATCCCATCCATCAGAAGAATAGTTTATTACGTTTCTGGTGGTTCTCACGCTAACATTAACCTCATAGCGTCTTCTTTGCTTATCTAGAGATGAAGATTTTATTGTGCTCCTAGCCTCAATTATTGATGGAAGAAATCTGCTTATCCCCTCAATTAAGCGAATGAACTTTATTTTTGCAGCTTCAGCTTCAAAGGGTTCATCAGGTAAACCAATAATGTAAACTGGAACATTAACCCTAGTTTCCCCCAACGATATGAGTTTAGCAAAATCTCTATAGGTTACTATCCCCTGAATTTCCTCTCCCATAGTTACCAAGGAACATGATGAATTTTGGTTCAGCATGTTTTCAGCGACCTCTTTTATTGAAGTTTGTAGAGAACACTCTAAGGGAGAAGGACTCATTATCGCCTCCACCGGATAATCCAGAGGGTTGAAAGTGTCCGGTACTCCTGCTCTATATTTGTCGCTTCCTAAATCTGCTATTAGATTGAATACTATCTGCGTTGAGGTCACAACACCTCCTATCCGCCTAGATTCTGTAACTGGTAGATGGTCTATTTTTCTCCGCAACATTATTTCTCTAGCTTTAGAAATTTTTTCTCCGACTGATACTGTTATTGGAGAAGGACTCATTATTTTTGAAACTCTTATATTTCCGAGAGCGCTATCCTTAACTTCTTTAACTATAGATTTGATATCTATTTTGCCAATAATCTTATTATGATGGATAATTGGTAATGCTCTTAACCTGTAATCAGCCATGATTTTAGCCGCTTGGAGAAGCTCAGTATTAGCCGACAATTTTGGAACAAAATTTAAAAATGATTCAATCTTCATGTTTGCTGGGCTTTTAGTCTTCAAAATATCTCTTACAGTTACGGTTCCGATTTTATCACCGATCCAGGTGAAGACTTCATAAGAATTATTTTCTTTCATTAATCCGATAGCCTTAGATGCAGGTGTGGAAGGTTCAACAATGATACATTTGGAGATAAAATCCTTAACTAATTTATCTTTCATAGAATTCAAACTGATCACAACCAGCCTACCATTAAAAAATATCTCCCTAAACCTTTTTATAATTGGTGGTTTTCCAGATAAAATGCGAAAAATTCTTAAATCTCAAAATTTCCTCTCTTGTGAGAAGATGAAGTAAACCGATCAAAATAGTTTAAAGATAGTTAAGGGTAAAGCTGAGATGAAATCATACAAATTTGACTTCACTGAGGCTTCAGCCATTGTTAAAACTCTAAAAAACTATGAAAAAGTTGTAGCTCAAATTTTAAGAGATATACTTCCAGACGCCGAGGTTTTAGCAAATCCACTAAATTTCTCAGGTTTGGTTCTAGTTAAAGCTAATGTCCCTTCTGAAAAACTGGTAAATGAGATTAAAACGAGGGTTCCGGAAGCCGAAAAGGTTCTGCCAATAAAATTTTACGCGCCAGCGAAGATTGAAGCTATAATAAATGCAGCTCAAAACATGGTTGATGAATTAAAGAATGCGTCTTCTTTCGCAGTTAATACCGTTAGAAGAGGGAAGCATGATTTCACAAGTCTAGATGTCAATATAAAAGTGGGCGCCGTCCTGAAGGATCTTTCCGGATGCTCCGTAAACCTCGATTTCCCAGACAAAATAGTTTTCGTTGAGATCATAGGTCCACATGCTTACTTAGGTATAGTTGATGGAGAAGAATTTCCTAAAAAAATGAGTCCCCTAAAGTTTCAGGTCAGAGAATACTTTAGAAAGGTTGCACTTATTCAAATGCCCTATCTTGGTGGAATAAAAATATCAAGAGAGATGGGTGTAAGAGTCGGGCGGGAGGTTCAAACTTTTGAGGTTGGCGAACTTGTTATTGCGCCAATAGGCATTGTTAAGGCTGATGACTTAAATGCCTTCATAAGGGGAGTTTTCGAGGGTATAGAGTCAAGATATCGAATACAGACTAAAACTTACGCGCATAAACCAAGAAAAACAGAGGTTTACGTTCAAAACCTATATGAGCTTGTTAGGGAAAGAGTGTCGGAGCCAATAATAGTTTTTGAACCTGAAGGCAAACCAATAAACCTAGTATCATCCGAGCTTGCTGAGCTCACAATCAGAAATAGCCGAGTAAACTTTTTTGTAGGCTCGAGGGAAGGAATACCGCATGGGATCTTTCGATTCGCAAACCTAGTTATAGACCTATGTCCTGGAATTACAATAGCGACAGATTTAGCTGCAGCTTCAGCTTTAATATCCCTTGCGTTTGCAATACATCAAAGATTAAGTGGTGAACCTACAGAATAAACTTAAAAACATAAAAATAATCATAACCCACATTCAACAGAAGAAAAATAGAAATTTGTGAAAAGCATATTTTAGTTTAAGGGTTATTGGGAGGAAATGACTGTTTTGAAGTGTCCGGTTTGTGGAGCTGAGGTTGAGAAGAGCGCAAGGTTCTGTCCAAAATGTGGGGCTTCCTTAGAGTTAGTAAGGAATTTTATAGTATCCACTACACCATCCATTCCAGGTTATAGAATCAAAAAGGTTTTAGGTATAGTGACTGGTGTGTCACCAAGAACAAGAGGGGTTCTAGGAAGATTCGTTGCAGGCTTCGAAACAATGTTTGGTGGAGAGGTTAAAGCTTTTACGAGGGAAATCGAGAAAGCGAGAGCTGAAGCCATAGAAAGAATGAAGTCTAAAGCCATAGCTCTTGGAGCAAACGCCATAGTTGGTGTAGATTTGGAAACTTCAGATCTGGGCTTAGGATCCGGTATAGTCTTAATATCTGCCACTGGAACCGCTGTAATAGCGGAACCAGAATAAGCGTCCTTGAAAATCGATCAAATTTCTAGGCGTAGAAATCTTCCTCTAAAAATAGAGATTCTCTATCATGATGGTATGGTCGTGTAGATTCGAATTTACTTCCTACGTTTGAAAATTAGTTATAGCTTCAAAAATTATAAGAGCTCCAAGTGCGATGAAGACTGCCGAGCTTCCAATTTTAAGATATCGTTCAGGCATAAATCTCAGAATTTTGCAACCCAAGAAAACTCCAATACCCGTTAAAATACTGAATGCTAACATAACGCCAGCTAAAACCATTAATGGATTTCTAAATTGAGCAGCTAATAACATTGACGCTATCTGAGTTTTATCACCTAACTCCATTAACGAAATTAGTAGAAAAGTCTTAATGAAAGAAGACTTGATGTTGGTGTTTCTGAAAATAGTCTCCCTATTTTTGTGAAGAAGCGAGATTAAACCGAAAAATATGAATATTAGGCCAGCGACGAGACTAATAATAACTTGTGGCAGAAAATTAAGTAATTCCCTACCTAACAATACGCTTAGTCCATTCACAATGAAGAAAGCTGACATAGCGCCTAAAAAAATTGAGAAAGCTGATGACTTGGAAGAGAGCATGACAGTGCATATTTGTGTCTTGTCACCTAGCTCCGCTAGAAAAACCATGGAAAAGGAGGCGAATAGAGGAATTAAATCCACATTACCCATAAACAATTTTTCAGATCCTCTCTTCGCATCCTCCTTTTCATTCGCGCCTAAAATTAGAATCTATTTTCAACATTTCTTCGAGAAGCTTAGGTTTTCGCTTAAAGTATTCTCTTACAGGTTCGAGGATCTTGATAAGTGCTTCCGCAACGCCATTTTTCAAATCCAGCGGATGTATCTCCCCCCGAACATAAGCGTCCCTCAAATCTTCATATCTCTCAAATGTTATTGGTCCACCATACTTCGTTGGACGTGGAATATCTATGGATCCAAGTATTGGAAAAACTATGTGCCTAGCTTGTTCAAGAATAGGGTTGCCTTCTTCTTGTTTCGGGGGACAGTATGCTGCTTTTATCTTAGACCTTATTTCGCTAGGAGCATCATGTATAAATATGCATTTTTCAGGTTTACTCTTAGACATTTTAGAACTTATTTTCTGGCTAACCTTAAAGTCCTCATCAAACCTTTTTCCTTGGGCTTCAAGAGATGGGGCTTCAAGTCCCGATAAGAGTGGTGTATGTAAGCATACTGGCTTCTTCCATCCGTTTTTTTCAGCGACGTCTCTAGCCAGCATATGTGCCTTTCTTTGATCCATTCCTCCACATGCTAAATCCAAGTCCATATGAAATATGTCAGCGGCTTGCATACATGGATAAAATATCCATGCGGTTTCAATATCTGCCAAATCTAACTCGCGCCCCATTATCGTTAATGCTCTTCTAACTCTCAAGAGCGATGCACTTTTAGCTATTCTTATAACTTTCTCCCAATATTGTATGTCTTCGGCTATCTCTGAAGCCCAAACGAAATGCACATTACCCAGTTTTGTTACACCTAAAGCGTCAAAACATTGCTTAAAATATTCACCGCATAAACGTATATTCTCCATTACTCCACCTAGCTTATTATTTATCCAGCTATGCCAGTCAGCCAAGAATATTGTGAAGTCGAAACCGGCTTTAGCTACATCTTTAATCTTGGATCCGCAGATTAAGCCCATGCCAATATGCATGAGACCTGAACACTCAAAACCCCAATAGGCCTTCGGCTTACTAACAGTTTCAAGCAAATTGCGGAGTTCATCAACTGTCACTATTTCTTCAGTATTACGCATTATTAGTTCCATTTGCTCCTCAAGATCCAAGCGTTAACCTCCTTTTTCTTCGATTCAAATATGATTTAACGTACGACTATTATAACTTTCGGAAGATAAAAATATCCCAATTTATAAAGTATTTGTGAGAATAAAAAGGTGTAAAAAAGGATGCCATATTGTAAAAACTGTGGTTTTAAAGTTCCTGAAGATGCAGCATATTGCCCAAACTGTGGAACGCCAATTTCTAAAGAGATTTATAAACCTAGACTTGAATTGGCAAGTTGGGGTGAAAGAATAGCAGCATACCTAATAGATACAATCATCATAGGGGTTGTTATTATCCCCCTTGCACTCACGTTTTTATGGCCTTGGTCATTTTTCTTGGATATAAATGTTTGGCGGTGGAACTGGGCTCCCTTTGTAAGTTTTGGATTAAACAATATTGTTTCCTTTGTATATTGGGCCTTAACAGAAGGTTTATATGGGCAATCTATTGGAAAGAGGGCTCTAAAAATAAAGGTTACGAAGGTCGATGGGAGCTCCATAGATTTTACATCAGCAGTCATAGAAAGCTTGGGTAAAGCCTTCCTATTACCCATAGACTTCATATTAGGATTGATTCTTTATCCGCAAAAGCAACAGAGGCTCTTTAATTATATTTCAAACACCATAGTTATTAAGGTTCAATAAGTTAATGCGATAATACTTTATTTAAATTTCTTTTTTCTTAGTTTAGATTTGGAGGCGTCCATTCATATGTTGAATAGAGATTTTCCTAAAGATTTGCGTTCCTTATTGTTTGAAGATGAGAAAATTATATGGTTTAGTAGAGCCGAGCTTAAGCCATTTGTTCTTAGAAGACTCCCCGGCATTATGCTTCCATTAGTATTTATCCTAGTACCTTTTATGATTGTGCCCTTCAATGTTTTAATGTCTTCGTCTCCACAATTATTTCTAGTGTTGTTTCTTGCATTTTGGCTTGGGATTTCAGGTCTAATGATATTTTCCTCATCTCTCTACCCTATACTCCTATGGAGAAACTTATGGTACGTATTAACTGATAGGAGGATAATAGTGCGTAAGGGAGTTATCGGCATAGACTACGATATCCTGAATCTAGAACAAGTTCAGCAGATTAATATTGATAGAGGAATATGGGACAGAATCTATGGCACCGGATCCATAATAATCCAAGCGATAGGCGTATCGCCTATAAGAATAAGTTCCATCAGAGAACCATTCAATGTCCAAGAGTTAATAGCGAAAGCTATAAAGGCTAGGAA
>CAZWWD010000030.1:0-13365 GCA_964637155.1 uncultured Candidatus Bathyarchaeia archaeon | reverse complement strand
TATATTGGCTTTGGATGAGGGAACAACTAGTGCGAGAGCTATAGTTTTTGACAGGGAATCTAGAATTTTGAGTTTAGGTCAGCATAGTTTCCCGCAAATATATCCCCAACCTGGCTGGGTTGAGCATGATCCAGAAGAGATTTGGAGAGCGCAGATGAAGGCTATTAAAGATGCTATTAAAGGCGCTCATTTGGAACCTAGTAAAATAGCGGCTATAGGAGTAACCAATCAGAGAGAAACCACCATTCTCTGGGATAAATCATCAGGTAAACCCGTATATAATGCCATAGTGTGGCAATGTCGAAGAACAGCAGACATGGTTGAGGATCTCAAGAAGAATTATGGAGAACTTTTTAAACTAAAAACCGGGTTGATTCCAGATTCATATTTTTCCGGTCCTAAAATTAAATGGCTCCTAAACAATATTCCCAAATTAAGAGAGAAAGCATCAAAAGGCGAAATATTATTCGGCACCATTGATTCCTTCCTCATCTGGAAGCTCACCGGCGGCAAAAAACATGTTATAGATTATAGCAACGCCTCCAGAACAATGATATTCAACATTCACAGATTGAATTGGGATGATGAGCTGCTAGAAATTTTGGGGATTCCGGAAAGCATGTTACCTGAACCGGTTCCCTCAAGCTGCGTTTACGGTTACACGGATCCTCATGTTTTTGGAGCCAATGTACCGGTTTCGGGGGATATAGGAGATCAGCAGGCAGCCCTTTTTGGACAGGCAGCCTTCAGAGAGGGAATGGTTAAATGCACGTATGGAACTGGGAGCTTTCTGCTAATGAATATCGGCAATAAACCACGTAGGTCTGAAAAACTCTTGACAACAATTGCTTGGAGCATAGACAAGGACGTAACCTACGCTCTTGAGGGAAGCGTATTCATAGCTGGAGCTGCAATCCAGTGGCTTAAAGAAGCGCTGGGATTAATAAGCGATGTCTCTGAAACCGAGCGTTTAGCTTCATCAATCAAAGGCAACGAAGGAGTATTTTTTGTGCCAGCGTTTGTAGGGCTTGGAGCCCCTCACTGGGATCAGTATGCTAGAGGCTTGATCATAGGGTTAACTAGGGGCACCGGCAGGGCTCACCTGGTTAGGGCAACGCTTGAGGCAATAGCCTATCTGACACGCGACGTCCTGGAGGAGATGAAGAGGGACGCGGGCATAGATGTTAGAGAACTTAGGGTTGATGGTGGAGCTTCAAGAAATGACTTTCTAATGCAGCTCCAAGCGGACATACTGGGCTTAAAAGTTGTTAGGCCACTAATCTCTGAAACCACCAGTTTGGGCGCAGCTTACCTAGCTGGCTTAGCTGTGGGGTACTGGAGCAGCCTATCGGAGATAGCTTCCATGTGGAAGGCGGAAAAAACATTTGAACCTAAAATACGAGCAGATGAGAGAGATAGACTATACAAAGTTTGGAGGAGAGCCGTTGAAAGAGCGCTTGGCTGGGCTAGAATTCTGAGGGAAGCTAATCTTGGGTAAGGAGGGGTTTTATGGCTGATCTAATTCGCGTAGCCATAATAGGTGCAGGGGTTGTTGGAGCCAGCATAGCTAGAGTTCTGTCAAGATTTGAGAATTTCGAAGTTCACCTGCTGGAGAAGGAAGTTGATGTAGGATGGGGGGTTAGCAAGGCTAATACTGGAATAATTCACGCAGGCTATGATGATGAACCTGAATCATATCCTGTTAGGGCTAAATTGTGTGCTGAGGGAAATAGGATATGGCATAAATGGGTTGAAGAGCTTGATATACCCATTAGATGGTGCGGTTCATTAGTTCTAGCCTTCAATGAAAAGGAGATAAGGATACTCGAAGAACTTCTCGATAGGGGAATTAGAAATGGCGTTCAAAACCTGAAAATCATTGAAGCTGACGAGATACAACTTTTGGAGCCTAATGCCTCAAAGAATGCCTTAGCAGCCCTTTGGGCTCCAACAGCGGGCCAAATATCTCCATGGGACGCTGTCTTCGCTTTGGTTGAAAATAGCATTACAAACGGCGTCAAGCTGCATTTATCTACTGAAGTTAAAGGAGTTAGGGTTAAGGGAAAGCGTGTCTTAGGATTAGAGACCAACAGATCCTTCTTTGAGGCCGATTGGGTTATTAACGCAGCTGGATTATACGCTGATAAAATAGCGAGAATGGCCGGCGTCGACCGTTATAATATAAAGCCTAGAAAAGGCGAGTACTTAATATTTGATAGGGAAGCTGAACCTAAAGTTAATAGGATACTTTTCCCAGCGCCAACACCTATCTCTAAAGGCGTGGTGGTGACAACAACGGTTGATGGAAACCTTATGATTGGACCCAACGCTCAAGATTTAACTGAAGAGCAGAAAGAGGATAAAGGTAACACGCGTGAGGGACTACAATTCGTTTGGGCATCGGCTTCTAAGCTTGTAGAGAAGCTTCCACCCAAAAACAAGGTTATAAGATTCTTTGCTGGTTTAAGGCCTGAACCTACGGGAGGAGACTTCATAATAAAAGGGTATGATGAAATCTTCGGTTTTATAGATGCAGCGGGCACGCGTTCGCCAGGCTTAACCTCGGCTCCAGCAATAGCCTACACAGTTCTAAATATTCTTAAATCAAGCCTCGATATAGAGCTTAAACCGAAAGAAAACTGGAATCCATACAGGAAGCGCATAAAAAGATTTTCTGAACTTACGCTGGATGAGAGGAGTAAGCTCATAAGTGAAGAGCCAAGGTATGGACGTATTATTTGCATAGATGAAATGGTGACTGAGATGGAGATCATAGACGCAATTAAAAGAGGGGCGACGACCATAGACGGGGTCAAATTTAGGACAAGAGCATGCATGGGTAAATGTCAAGGCTCCTCATGCATGTATAAGATTGCAACCATATTATCCAGAGAACTCGGCATACCCCTCTGGAAGGTTTCAGTTAGGGGTCCAGGAACCGAAATAGGCATAGGCGACATAAAATCTCTCTTATCGGATAAGAAAGAGGGATCTCGGAGAGAATGAAAAGGATATATGATCTCGTAATTGTAGGCGGCGGTCCAGCCGGACTTGCAGCCGCAATTAAATCATGGAAGCTAGGGGTTAAATCCGTCGCTCTCATACATGAAAATGAGATTTTAGGTGGAGTTCTACCACAATGCATACACACAGGTTTTGGACTTCACTACTTCGGCGAAGATTTAACTGGACCTGAATTCGCAGCTAGACTTGTGAAGCAACTTGAAAGCACCGGGGTTGAAGTTTTAGTTGGAGCCTACGCATCTCAGATCCAAGTAGAGTCCCGCAATTTGAAGAGGGTCTATGGCTACAGGTTTGGGGAAGCCTTTGAGATAGAGTCTAGGGCGATTATATATGCGGCTGGCTGCAGGGAAAGAAGTCGCTTCGAGGCCGGTGTGTTAGGCGATAGGCCAGCCGGAGTCTATACTGCAGGCGAGGCCCAAGCACTTATGGATATCTATGGAATTTTACCTGGCAGCGAAGTGGTGATAGTTGGCTCCGGCGACATAGGCCTAATAATGGCTAGAAGATTCGCTTTGGAGGGGGCTAAGGTTAAGGCTGTTGTTGAACTAATGCCCTACCCCGGGGGATTAACACGCAACGTTGTTCAATGCCTAGAGGATTACAACATACCCTTATACCTAAGCCATTCAGTAACTGAAATTAAAGGTTCAAGGAGAGTTGAATCCGTTAAACTCGTCAAGATGGATGAAAAACTTAACCCGATACCGAACACAAGCTTCGAAATAAAATGCGACACCGTAATCTTTGCGGTGGGCCTTAGACCTAGAAGCGAATTACTGGCTGAAGCTGGAGCGCTTATAGATGAAGCTACCGGAGGGCCAATAGTTAATGACTGGCTTGAGACAAGTCTTCCAGGGATCTTCGCTGCTGGTAATGTGCTTGTAGTAAATGATCTGGTTGATTATGCGGCTGAACAGGGTGAGCGCGCCGCTGAGTCAGCCGCTAAGCTTATACTTGAAGGAACATTACCTTCTGTTAAAGCCAAGCTCAGACCAGTGGTTCCGGGACGCAATGTAAGGCTTATTGTCCCTCAACTGGTAAGTTGCCTTCAAGACGTCGTCTTTTATGGGCGTGTTAGAAGACCTGAAGAAAATGTTCTTGTGCGATTTGAGGAAATCGACCGTTCCTTCAAATTACCTGCGGTTAGACCCCCCGAAATGTTCAGATTTAAAATTCCAGTGAAAACTCTTTCAAAGCTTCATGGTGAAAGATTAACTGTTAATGTTGTTGAGGTGTAAAGTGTGAAAGCCTCAAAGAAACCGCATACTCGCACTCTCAAGCTCACATGCATAGTATGCCCTCTGGGATGCAAAATTAAGTTGCTAGTGAAGGATTCCGAGGTGCTTTCAATTGAGGGTAATAGATGCCCACGGGGAGCCGTCTTCGCCCAGAGCGAAATTAATCCCAGACGCACCCTAATAACTGTTCTCAAGGTTAATGGAGGAGATTTACCGGTTGTTTCAGTTAAAACATCTAAGCCGATACCCAAAGATCTAATACCTAAGGCTATGAAAGATTTGTCAAAGGTTATTGTTGAAGCACCTGTTAGAGCCGGCGATACTATAGTTAAAAATCTTTTAGGCTTGGAAGTTGATGTAGTAGCCACAAGAGACGTTGAAAAAATATGAAAATTACGGGGATTAAAGTAAACTTTTTATTTTTTACGAAAAAATCCCGATCGGGGTTGATATCTAATTATGTTGAGAACAAATGTTGAGAAGCTCGTAAAGATTTCCGTTATAGGCGAGATTTCAAGCCCCATTTTTAGAAGATCAGCTTACAGGATTTCTTCGGATGGAAGGCCTCTTGTGCTTCCGGGAGTTGGTGGAATAACTTACAACGTGCGGGTAGGCGACTTAGCTGTAGGATGGGCAGCTGACCATGTTGAACCGGGCGTAAGCGTTAAAAATAAGGAGAGCGAAGATGCTAACAGAGCTCTAAATGTTTTAGCATGCGTGGGGAATGAAGCGATAGTTGTTTCGGGCGACGCTAAAGGCGATAGAGGCGTCGTAACTGGGAAGCATGGTGGAATAGAGCATGTGCTCATAGATTTTCCGCCAGAAACCCTAGAAAAGCTGCTGATAGGCGATAAAATTCTTATAAAAGCATTCGGCCTAGGCTTAGAATTAGTGGATTATCCAGAAATCAAGGTAATGAACATTGATCCGCATTTTTTCGAAGCGATTGGAGTCAAATCTCTGGGTGATAAAATTGAGGTTCCGGTAACCCATATTATTCCAGCATCAATAATGGGCTCCGGGTTAGGCGCAGATCAAAGCTATTCTGGAGATTATGATATTCAGCTCTTTGATGAATCCATAGTTAGAGAGTATGGGTTAGATGATTTGAGACTCGGCGACTTAGTGGCAATTCAGGATGCTGATAACTCTTATGGGCGCATATACCTTAAGGGAGCAATCTCAATCGGGATAGTTGTTCATTCCAACTGTGTGACCGCTGGGCATGGTCCAGGGGTGACAACTCTGATGGCTTCTAGAAGCGGAAAGATTGTTCCGAGAATTAATCCAGATGCTAATATAGCGAAAATTCTAGGCTTAAGAGACGATATATAACTTAGCTCGCTCGATCCCACTATTATGGCTCATATCTGCAAAATTTGGGTTAAATATGGTATTTTAACATACATCCAGACATAAAGAGATATCAGCAGCATTACGAGAGAAAGCAGAATAAAGAGATAATCTCTTCCCCCCATTTTAAGCACATATATGTTTGTGCGCTTTTTAGATGCGCCCCAAGCTCTGGATTCCATCGCCTCTGCAAGCTCCAGACTTCTCCGTATGGCGTTAACAATTAACGGAATAAGAATAGGTATGTAGTTTTTCACCCTTCTAATGAAGTTTCCTCCCTCAAGCTCTAGTCCGCGTGCTCTCTGCGCATCTATTATTGTTTGCGCCTCCTCAGCTAAAACTGGAACAAAACGTATAGCGGTTGTGAATGCGAAACAAAAATCGTAGGGGACGCCGATCTGCTCTAAGGATAATCCAAGCATATCCGGCGAGGTTGTCAGAAAGAACAATGAGAAGGATTCTATTAAAACGATAAAACGGACGGTCATAGCTAAGGAGTGTTCTATAATGTATGCGAATGAGGGGTAATTTCCATAAAAGTATAGGGAAATAACATTCATTATGAAAATTAACGTCGCAAAAAAGATTGAGCCCTTAATTAGGCGAAGCCACTCCCTTCTAACTTTAGCTATCACCACAAGCGGTATCTGCATGAGAAACAGAATTATAAGCGGTATCAACTGATTGAAGAGAACCGCAATAACGAAGAGAATGCATACGTAAATAAATTTGGCTCTAGGGTCGATTTTATGTATGGGTGACGAAACATTTCTAAACTTTAATCCATCGAAAATGCTCATTTCTTAATTCCACCATTAAGCCTTTCAAGAATTAAGCGTTTGGCTTCATAAACGTCTATGACCTCTCTTGGGAATCCCAGATCGTTAAGGTTTATAAATACTTGCGTTATTTCGGGGAGTATAAGCGAAGACCTGCTAACTAGGTCTGGGTCGGTTAACACTTCTCTGGTTTCGCCATCAGCGATTATTTTTCCGTTAGCCATCAAGATTACTCTCGGCTCACACTCAACAACAAACTCTATGTCATGGGTCACTATTATCACGGTTTTACCCTGCTGGTTCATTTGAATTATGAATTGGCGGAGCCTCTCCTTTTGGCGGCTATCTTGACCTATGGTCGGCTCGTCCAGTATGATTATTTTGGGATCCCATGCTAAGACCGATGCGAGGGCAACCCTCTTTCTTTCTCCTCCACTAAGCATGAAGGGCGAGGTTCTCCGGTACTGAACCAGATCTAGGAGGTTGAGAGCCCAATTCACCCTTTCCCTAATGATTTTCTCATTAAATCCGAAGTTTCTGAGGGCGAAGGAGATCTCCTCCTCAACCGTTTCACTAAACAGCTGGTGATCCGGATTCTGAAAAACTAAGCCAACTTTCCTAGATAATTTTGCCACGCTCACCTGTCTCGTATCAACCCCATCAATGAGAACTCTACCCTTCGTGGGCTTCAGTAATCCATTGAAATGCTTAACTAGGGTTGTTTTTCCGGCTCCATTTTGTCCCATTATTGCAACAAATTCGCCATCGGCAATTTTTAAGGAAACCCCCCTGAGGGCTTCAACACCATTAGGGTAGGTGAAGTAAACATTTTCAACCTCTATCAAATGTTAGCGCCTCCGCTATTAGCTGGGAAGCTTCCTCAGGGCTTAATGGAACTTTACTTAAGCCCACGCCATTCTCTTTTAATGAGAGATATAACCTAACAACTTTAGGTATTCCAACGCCAATCAATTTTGTTTCTCTCTGTAGGAAGACTTTTCTGGGTTCACCGTCTAGAACAATTTGCCCATCCCTCATAACTATCACACGGTTAGCGTATCTGCTAGCTAAGTCCAATCTATGCTCCACGAGAATTATTGTTATACCCAGATCCTTGTTTAGCCGGTGAATTACGTCTAAAATATTTTTTGCACTTAATGGGTCGAGGGAGGAGGTTGGCTCATCAAGCACAATAATCTCCGGCTGCATTGCAAGAACAGACGCTATGGCGACACGCTGCTGCTGACCGCCTGAAAGCTCGAATGGAGCTCTATCCCTTAGCTCATATATGCCAGTAATCTTGAGAGCCCAATCCACTCTCCTGCGAATTTCATCTCTTGGAACTCCAAGATTCTCCAGTCCAAAAGCCACATCCTTTTCGACGGTTAAAGCGAAGAGCTGATTCTCCGGATTTTGGAAAACTAAGCCTACATGCCTAGCTATCTCGTAGATTGCGTGCTCGGTTGTCTTTAATCCAGCGACAGTTAATTCTCCTTCGAGTTTTCCTCCATAAAAGTGTGGTATAAGCCCATTAAGGCATCTACATAAAGTTGTTTTCCCACAGCCACTTGGTCCAGTTAACAGTATAAATTCGCCTTTCTCTATTTTAAGGTCTATGTTTTTGAAGGCCGGTTTCTCTGCGAATGGGTATGTGTAAGTTAGACCTTTAGCCTCGATTATCGCCAAGGTTTAGTTACACCTTAACTACTCTCATTTAGAGTTATACTTAAAAATAGCGTAGAGTAGCGCCAATAATTAAATTACATGTTTGAACATTTAGAATTGTTTATATGTGGAATTCGATAGAAAGTTTTTTAAACATTTAGAAAAAGCTTGGGCAGCTGGTTGTTTCCTTTGAAGATAGCGTGGGAGAACGGCGTATCCATCAGATACAAGGACACAAAAATTATTTTAGACCCTCAATCTAGACGCTTAACTTATGGAGCCGCGTTCATAACGCATGCACATGCAGATCACTCACGCGCTTTCAGAGTTAGCCACGCACCTAAATTTTCCTCCGAGGAAACAATGAAACTCGTATCCATAGAGGGTATACACGTCAAAAAGTGGCAGCCACTAGCTAAGAGGAAGAAAATAGTCATAGGGGATGTTGAGGTGACTCCGCATCCATCAGGACATGTTTTAGGCTCCTACGAATTTGAAGTAACCACGCCTGATGGAACAGCCCTATTTACTGGCGACTTAAACACGAGGCATACAAGAACTGTTGAGCCAGCTGAGCCAGTGGAATGCGACATATTAATTGTGGAGTCAACTTTTGGTTCACCGGATTTTATTTTTCCACCAGATGATCTTATTGTTAGGGAGATGGTGGAGTGGGCGAATAATATTCTAGGCGGGGGGAAAATTCCGGTTTTTCAAGCTGATCCTCTCGGTAATGCCCAAGAAATAATACGTGTTTTCAATGAGAATACAAATATACCTGTAATCTCGCATTGGAAGGTTTCGAGGATCAACAAGGTTTATGAGTATTATGGACATAAGATGGAATACGTTGATTTGAGGGATGAGAGTGCCTATGAGCTCATATCACGTAGAAACGCGGTTATTGTGGCGCCTAAACGCTTAAATTCATTTTATAGTCGCGATTTTGTTTCCGCATTTGTTTCCGGGTGGGCATTAAAGTTTAGACGGAAATCTTTCCCTTTGAGTGATCACGCTGACTTTCCAAATTTGATAGAATTTATCAGTAAGTGTAATCCAAAGCTTGTTTTAACCTATCATGGGGGAAAATTTAACGGCATATTGGCGAAGTATGTTGAGAGGAAACTTAACATAAGAGCCTACCCGATTAACCTGATTTCAACAGAGTTCTCCCTATAAGATAAGAAGTGAGCAAAACACGTAAATAATAGAATTTTCCTATAGAAGAGAAATTACTATTGGACCACTATGGGGGTGTTGGGTCTGATTAAACCGGTAACCTTTGAGAATAGGGGACAGCAAATGATCGGAATTCTCCATACGCCGGATGCCTTAAAGAGCGGGAAGAAAGCTCCGGGAATAGTTATGTTTCACGGTTTCACGGGGAATAAAACTGAGGCGCATAGACTTTTTGTTCACGTAGCCAGAAGCCTTTCTGAAGCGGGCTTTATAGTCTTACGCTTTGACTTTAGAGGTTCAGGGGATAGCGACGGGGAATTCGAAGATATGACCGTGCCCGATGAAGTGAGTGATGCAGAAAAGGCTTTAACTTTTCTCATGGAACAAGAGAACGTTGACAAAGAAAGAGTCGGCATTTTAGGTTTAAGTATGGGTGGGAGAGTCGCAGCCATACTTGCCTCAAAAGATAGGCGGGTTAAGTTCGCGATTTTATATTCGCCGGCTCTTGGTCCACTGAAAGAGAGATTCTTTTCGCAAATGAGTAGGGAAAAGCTTGAAAAGCTTGATTCCGGCGAGCCGATAGAGGTTTCAAGCGGCTGGTATCTAAAGAAGAAATTTTTCGAGACTGTTGATTATATTGTTCCGCTGAACATTATGGATCGCATTGAAGTGCCTGTTTTAATTGTTCATAGTGATAAAGACGAGATTATACCATTAGAGGAAGCCTTAAGGGGCTACGAGCTGATTAAAGACTTAAATGAAAAGAATGAGCTTTATGTGGTCAAGGGTGGAGATCACACCTTCTCTAAAAGGGAGCATACTTTAGAGGTTATAAGAAAAACATTGGATTGGATCAACTCGCTAAATCTCAGGTGAATATTAAGCGTTTATCGGCGGGGTTTATTTTTTAGCTTTTCCCTGAGAAGCTTCGCTGCGTACTTGAAGGCTGACTCTAATTCTCCGGTTCCATTTACTCCAGCTGAGGTTGAGTGACCGCCTCCCATCCCATTTAGGTATTCACCTAGGGGCTTCGCTAGATCCCTCCCCAAATGTACTCCGGTTTCAGCGTAGAATTCACGGTCGGCTCTCATACTAATTGATATTTCATTCTTTTCCTGCGAGCCAACGATGGCTAGGTTTGCTCCCACATCGATGAGCGCTCTTGCGGCTGAAGCTTGGAATGACCCGACATGAGAGAAAACAATTAGCCAGCCGTAGATTCTCGTGAGTTTCATTCTTCTGCAAGCTTTGAGACGGGCTATCCGCTCTGAAATATCCATAGGGGCTATCAAAAGCTGTAGAGTGTCTTGGACATTAACTCCTAAATCTATTAGGTTCGCGATCATCTTGAAGGTTGAAGCATCCGCCAGAGCAAAATGTTTGGTATCGAAGGCTGCTCCCAGAAATAAGGCTTCAGCCACATCCTTTGGGGGAGTAATGTTTGCTTCTTTAAAAAGGTTATATATTATCTCGCACGTAGAAGATATATTATCGTAGCATATACATAGGGTTGCGATCTTTTCGGTCTCAGGATGAGGAGCGTGATGATCAATAACTATCACGGGTGATGGAGCCTTAAGCACATATTTGCTCCATTCGCCAAGTTGTTGCACAGTATTTGTGTCCACCATGAATATTGTATCCGCTCTATCAAAGCTAGGTTTATCATTCACTATTTCTATGTGAAACCTTTCTGTTAGGTTCTTTGATAGTTTACTTATGCTTTCAGGCGACGCTATTTCCACCTCAATTTCAGGTTTAAAATGCTTCAGTAATTTGGAGAGAGCGTAGGATGAGCATATGGCATCCGGATCAGCATTATGATGACATAATATAAGGGTGAATTTAGCATCTATCTCGTCGAGAAAATTCTTTATTTTATGAAAATCTTTACTTTTATGCATCCTACGATTTCCTCAGACCAAATAATAATACTTTAAGCGCCCTCCTTTAAGTCTGGTTGAAATATTTTTATTGCTGAGACCTAAGTTTACTTAAGTATTTTTCAACGGCCTTAAAAGCTGCGTCCACTGAGCCTTCAGCTATTTCTTTAACATTCACTTTTCTATAGAGCGGTGAAAGCTTCACCTCAACATCCACATCAACATTAAGGGCCTTGGATTTCTCCTCTACATCAACAGATATTGTTAGATCCGATATCATCTCCTTGGGAACCCTAGACATAACGTATTTTCTGGCTGCTTCCTCAGCTATATTGCAAATATTTTCCAGTTCTTCGTCGGATAAAGGAGGCAAAGAGCGTTTGCTCAAAGAGGAGCACCGTTTTTTAATTCAATGTTTTCCTTGGGGTTTATCTTGGCGAAAGAGGACGTAAATCCTTTTGAAGCTTCTCCTGAAGCTCCTTTATTTGGCTTCTAAGCCTTTCCTCCTGTTTTGTGAGCACAGATATTCTCATGCTTGCAAGCTCCTTCCGCTCATTAAGTTCGCTGGTAACCTTAGCCTTATCGGTTTTAATGAGTAGGGAGCCAATAGACTTGTATATTACAGCCTCATCAGGGGTCTTTTCAAGTTCGCTTAGTGCTCTATCAATCTCGAGGAGTTCGACGTCTAGTTGCTGTTTTTGCGCTAAAACTGTTCGAAGAGTCTCCTGAAGCTGCTGAAGCCTAAGAAGCCTTTCTTGAACGGCTGGCGGAAGCCTAGTTTCCCCACTCATAATCCATCATCACCATTAAGCGTTAAATTCGATCTTTACTTTCACCAATTAATATAAGTTTGTTACAATTAAAGGTTTCCAGCAACATTGTTAGTTGAAGCTATTTATCGCTTAAATTTGAAAAGCAGCTATAGGGTATAACTCCATCTAATGATTTGGATGCACCTGTTTTTTCTAGGCCATACCTCGATAATGGCTTGGTTAGATGCCTTTCAGATCTAGGGGGAACAACGTATAATCCGGTTTTTAGTGTCCTTTCAACTTTAATAGCGATTTTTTTGAGGTTTGCACCGTGAAAACCACATTTATAGCACTCGAAGCCCTTGCCTCTTCCCATAGACTTCATCCTTTTACCGCATACTGGACAAAGCGGATTCCGGAAAACAATTTTTTCAGCTAGGCTTAAAATTCTAATTTTTTCTATGTTTATTGTTTTCGGATTCTTTTCTGAGGGAGGGCGAACACCACCATAAACCTCAACCAAGTCTCCCTCAATAAGCTTACTAGCGATCCTGCGTAGGTTGCCGGTTTGCTCGTAGGCTGCGCAGTCTATTATGCCTGTTTCGTCTTGAATCTGAAAGATTACGTGTCCGCCGGGGATTATTTTGGGTTTACCTACAACTTTACCCTTAACTATCACGGGATTGTAGGGTTTTATGTCTTTTATGGAGTAGACTCTCTTCAGATGCGCATCGGTTCCCTGATTCGTTCTAAATATAACCCAGCGTTCTATTGGTTCGTTGGAGCGGACAATTTTGTGGGCGAGTCTAACGGCTTCGGGGCTTTCACCCCTAATGCCATAAAGTATTGGGTCTGGGCCTCTGGGGGTTATGAGTATTCTGCCGGTTTCCGGATCAACGTTGTTAAATGTTAGATTCCCCATTTGCTTATCCATCTCTATAACGGAGTTTTCATCTATCTTCCTTAGAGTCCCCCAATTCTCCGGTTTCCTGTATGCTATCAGCTCAAATGTGTGGTCGCCCTTCAGGGTTTCGCCGATCGCAGCTAGGCCTCCAATTATTCCGCGTCTCATTTTGTAGCCGATGGCTTCAGCCCTAAATTTTCTGATTAATTTCAGCGCATCCCTCATTTTTACGAGTCCTTGAATTGCTTCTTTAGCGAATTTCTCTAGCTCCTCCGGCACATCTCCGCTGAGAAAGACCGCCCCGGGATCCGTCCCTTCATAATCGAAGTCTGCGTTCTCCTCTATTGTTTCAATCACGCATTCTCTAATATCCTCGTATAAATCATCGTCGCATTTTATTCTCAGGCAGAGCGCTCCATTACCACGGGTCTTCCAAGGAACATTGGGATTTAACCTTATTAGATTCGGGTAGTCAATAAACTGGACGTTCATTCCATGGAGTTTTTCGATTATCAGAGCTGCAATATAGGTTGTGCATCCGGTTCTAGGCGAATCTGTGTCATCAAACCCTATATGCAACTTCATGTT
>CAZWWD010000029.1:0-13771 GCA_964637155.1 uncultured Candidatus Bathyarchaeia archaeon | reverse complement strand
GAAGCTGGAGCTGGAGCGGTTGTAACGAAATCGATCGGATTGAAACCTAACAGCGGCTACCCAAACCCAACAGTTATACAAGTTGAATGCGGCTTCTTAAATGCTGTCGGCCTCCCAAACCCTGGAATACGCAAGTTTGCTGAGGAAATAAGAAAGCTGAAAAAATTGAAGGTTCCATTAATAATTAGTATTTTCGGCTTTTCGCCAAGCGAATATGCTGAGGTAGCCAGCGTAGCCGCCGAGGCAGGGGCAGATGCTCTGGAACTCAATTTATCATGCCCCCATGTTAAGGGCACCGGAAGCGAGATTGGGCAGGATCCAGATATGATCAAATTAACAGTGAAGGCCGTTAAAAATAGGGTTAATAAGCCTATTTTTGCAAAGCTGACCCCAAACACGGCGCATATAGCCACTCTGGCTGAGGCAGCTGCTTCAGCAGGCGCCGATGCGATCACAGCCATAAACACTGTGAGGGCTATGGCCATAGATGTTGAGACCTTCAGACCCATATTGGCTAATAGATTTGGGGGGCTTTCAGGGGCCGCCATAAAACCCATAGCTATTAGATGTGTTTATGAAATCTACGAGGCTGTTAATGTGCCGATAATTGGATGCGGTGGAATAAGAACCTGGAAGGATGCCGTTGAGTTTATGCTCGCAGGAGCAAGCGCCATCCAAGTAGGTTCAGCCATAGCCCTAGAGGGATTGTCAATATTTAGTTCGATCTGTCATGGCATAAGCGCCTATTTAGAGCGGAAAGGATTTAGGAGTGTGAACGAAATTGTCGGATTGGCACATAAAAAATAACACCATTAGAATAGTTGAGGTCTTAAAGGTTAAACCTGAAAATCCATATGTCAAAACCATATTCTTCAAAGATGAATTATGCTCCCTAGCGGAGCCCGGGCAATTCGTGATGATTTGGATCCCCGGGGTTGATGAGATACCGCTAAGCCTATCCTCAGTTCGCCCAAATGGCTTTTCATCCGTAACAGTCGCTGAAGTTGGCGAGGCAACAAGAGCGCTCAACAACCTTAAAACAGGTGATTTGATAGGAGTTAGAGGCCCCTTCGGCACAAGTTTCGAGATTACCGGTAAAAAAGTCCTCTTAATTGGCGGAGGGGTAGGTATGGCGCCGCTTTTCTTTCTCATAGATAAGCTAGTTAAAGAGAATGTTAAGGCAAAAGTTATTGAGGGTGCTAAAACCCGTAGCAAACTAGTTTTTCTAGATAACCTAAAGAACCTATCGGAATCAGGGAAAATTGAAGTCATATTCGCAACTGAGGATGGAAGTTATGGAGCTAAAGGCCTCGCCACAGAATTAGCTGAAAACATTTTACGCTGTGAGAAATTTGATGCTATTTATGCCTGTGGACCAGAGAAGATGATCCGCAAGGCTTACGAACTAGCCATTTTATATTCAACCGATTTTCAAGCAAGCCTAGAACGCTATATGAGATGCGCTATTGGAATATGTGGGAGCTGCGTTATAGGAAAGTATAGAGTCTGCAGAGACGGCCCAGTATTTGATAAAAGGAAAATCAAAAATATTGAAAATTATCTCGGAATCTCTAAGTATAATGAGAAGGGAGAAAAAGTCCCGGTTCCTTAGTATAAAGTTGATTGCGACAAACATAAATAATGCGAATTAGGTAGCGAATGACAAAATATGTTTCAATGACTAAAGCCACCTTTCTTTGAGGATTATGAGAGATTTCACTTATACAATGTCGCTTACTAATTCTAAAAACGGGATAATAAGCTTAAACGCTAGTGCTCAGGAAGAAGCGGTTATTCCTGCTCGTCCTCTTGGAATTTTTTCTCTTCTTTCTCCTCCTTTAGGAGCTGTTCGATCCTCCTTAAGATTGGAGCTTCTTTAGTTTCTAATTGTCTTTCCCCTATTATTCCGCGTATTTTTCTTGGGTTTGGGACTCCGTAAAGCGAAAAATAGGTTGCTGCCCTAGGTCTATTTACACCCTTCTTGCCTCCGAAACCTATTCCTAGAAAACCTTTTTTAACTGGCGCCGCTGCCCCCACCGAGGCTAAAGCAGCGTCTTCCCCTAGACCGAATCCCGATTCTGATACTGGTATAATTGTACCGAAATTGAAGATTCTGCCGAGGATTCCTTGGTCAATGTATATGTCGGATATTTTATCATACATTATTTCCCGTATTTCCTTACTAAGAAACTTTTTGACGGTTACAATTCTATAGTTTGTTAAGAAGTATTTATGTCCCCTCCGATAAGCCTCCGTAAGAATGAAACCTATTAAAGATGCAAATACGAGAAGCCAAATTTTGATTTTTGGAGTCCACGGCAAATTATAAGGTGGAAGAACGTATAATTCGAGTAGTGTTCCAGCAACCCCTATTAAAATCATGTAGAGAAGAGGCATCTTACTGATCCATAGAACACCTATTATTAGTCCACTCAATATTAAAATCGCCCAGAAGACTATTAGTAACAAAAGATTTTTCGGCTCGATTCCGGGAATAAAACTGAAAAGCGGATCTATAAATCCAAGAATCGCTGGATTAGATTCTATATACTTATAAAGCCAATTGAGTGCCACAGCTATTAAAATTAAGTAGGCGTCGACAGCATAGTATCTTAGAAACGAGAGGGGATGAGGTCTAACTGAAACATCGATCTTTTCATCTTTTAGAAGTTCGAAGCCATAATCTTCCGGCATTTTCATCCACACATTACTAATTAGTGTCACGAAGTAAATAACCCTTATTTAACTTAGACAGTTCATTCATTGGTTATGTTATGGTTCGCTTCTTTAAATAATTTTAAATAAAAAAGGGGTATAGCGAAAACCCAACTTGTGATGTTTAAGTTGTTTTAGCTGGTTTAAGCCAAACCCTCAGTTCTTCTCCAGCTAAGCTATATGTGGCTGAATGAGCTTCTTCAGGCGGACGCCCCCTCTTTATGGTAACAGACAGGGTCTCAGCGGCTATGTAATCTCCAAACTTCTCAAAGACTTTAGTTAATGTTGGTCCCGCCTCATAGTAAGTTTCAATTAGGTCAGCTATGTTAAATCCAGCTTCCTTCCTCTGATTTTGTATGCGTCTGACTATGTCGCGTGCAAGCCCCTCCATCTTAAGGTTCTCCGGTATGATCACGCTTACGCCAACCAGTATGTTGTCCTCTTCAGAGATCGAATATCCGCTTTTAGGTTGCTCCAGAATTTTGATTTCCTCAGATAGTATTCTTACTTTCTGCCCATCAATTGTTAATTCTAACTCGCCATCAGCTTTTAGAGCGTCGATCACTTTTTGGGGCTCCATTTCCATGATCGCTCTTTGAATCTTCGGGAACAATCTACCATATTTTTTGCCAAGCAATTCTGGAATAGGCTTAACCACGTAATCGATGAGCTCGCTTCTTTGAGTCGTAAAGAATATATTTTTAACATTTAGCTCCTCCATTATTAGATTCTTAAGCTCCTCTACTCGCTTAATTATTGCTTCGCCGGCAACAACCTTAGCCTCCAAGAGGGGCTGGCGTAGCTTAATGCCGGCCTTACTACGTGCTGAGCGGCCTAGACTGCAAACTTTAATCGCCAGCTCCATATTCTCCATCAATTCCTCATTGATTAGCTTTTCATTGGCAACTGGCCAATCGTTATGGTGGACGCTTTCAGGGGCATTTGGATCAACGCTTCGCACGATGTTCTGGTAGATTTCCTCGGTTAAGAACGGTATGAAGGGTGCGAGAAGCTTAATGAGTGTTGTCAAGCATGTGTAGAGCGTTGTGTACGCGGCGTTCTTATCTTCGTCCCTTTCGCTCTTCCAAAATCTTCTTCTAGATCTTCTGATATACCATGTTGAAAGCTCATCAACAAATTTCTCTATTGAAATTGCAGCATCATAGGGGTCGAAATCGTCGAGGAATCTGGTTACATCTTTGATGAGTACATTAAGCTTTGAGAGTATCCACTTATCTAATAATGATAATGAATTGTAATCCACCGAGTTTTTAGGAGTCCATTCATCTAGATTCGCGTAGGTTACGAAAAAGCTATATATGTTCCAAAGTGGAATTAGAAAGCGCTTCTTAACCTCTTCAGCTCTCTTATAGCCGAAAAGAAGGTTGGTTTCCGGCCTGGTGGTGCAGTATATCCAGCGCATAACGTCTGCACCCATCTTTTCAACTGCTTCATCAAACCATATGGCGTTACCCCAAGACTTATGCATTTCACGTCCATCCTCTCCCAATACAAGTCCATGTCCAAAGCAAACCTTAAATGGCGGCTTCCTCTCCATTATTGTGCTCATCGCGAGCATAGCGTAGAACCAGTTTCTGAATTGTCCTGGAAGCGACTCGCAGATGAAATCGGCTGGGAACCACTTCTTCCAGTACTCGCGGTCCTCTCTATACCGAAGTGTTGAATATGCGACTATGCCGGCGTCGAGCCATGGGTTGCCGACGTCTGGTATACGTGACATAAGTGCGCCACATTTAGAGCATTTTATCTTGACTGCGTCCACCCATGGTCTATGCGGCGTGTGCCCCTCGAAGATTTCCCATCCCTCAACGGCTCTAGCTTTCAGCTCCTCCTTTCCGCCTATAACCTCAAAGTTTCCGCATTTTTTGCATTCCCATATTGGTAGGGCCAAGCCCCAATAGCGCTTTTTAGATATCATCCAATCCTCCATGTTCTGAAGCCAATCCAGCTCCAGCTGAAGCCCATATTCTGGAATCCAACGAACTTTCTTGGCAACTTCCATTATTTGATACCTGAGGTTTTGGGCTTTCTCCTCCTCGGTGATTTCCTCAAGTGGCTTGTTAAGCTTCTTTCCCATCGATATAAACCATTCATCAACTAGACGGAAAACAAGCTCGCTACCACAACGCCAGCAGACTGGATATCTGTGAACATAATCTTCAACCTTAAAGAGTAAGCCCTTCTTCTTTAATTCTTCAATAACGGGCTTAGCTGAATCATAAACGTGCATTCCAGTAAATTTTCCAAAGCCTTCAATGAATACGCCGAACTCATTTAATGGCGCTACAGCTGGCAAATTATAGATTTTCCCTAGTTCTAAGTCCTCTTTGCCGCAACCCGGCGCTATATGAACTATGCATGTTCCTTCTTCCTCACTAACTTCATCCCACAATATTACCTTATGCGCATCAACGGCTCCAGACTCTTTTTCAGCTGGCAACTCATCGAAGGGGCCATCATATGTCCAGCCTTCCATTTCGTAACCTTTAATTTCTTCAACAACCTTGTAGCTTCCCTTAGGTAGAGTTCTTTCTAGAGCTGGCTTACCCAGATAGAAGTATTCGTCTCCATACTTCACCTTCACGTAGGTTATGTCTGGATGCACAGCTGCCGCAACATTAGATGTAAGCGTCCACGGAGTCGTCGTCCATATAAGCAATGACTCTTTCTTTCTGCCCCTAAGCGGGAACCTCACGGTTAAGCTTGGATGGGTTAGCTCTTTATATCCTTCTGTAACTATTTCATGCTCTGATAGGGCTGTTGAGCATCTTGGACACCATGGCATGACATCCCTGCCCTTATAAATCCATCCCCTTTCATAGCATTTCTTGAGCATAGCCCAGATCATATAGTTGTTCTCATCTGAGAAGGTAAAGTAGGAACCACCTATTTCAGGCGAACCTAGCCGCCCAACAATTCTTTCAGCCGTGTCGGTGACCGGTCCGCTAGCTCCCTGAATAGTCACAATTTGATCAGGCTTTTCTAAGCAATCCGCTAAATAACGTAGTACATCTGGGTCATTCCAGTCCATCCAGTAACCTAAACGTATAGACTGTTCGGTTTGTATGGCTGCGTAGCGTAGAGCTCTTTGTTTACATTTTTTGATGAATTCAGCTATTCCGTAAGCTTCGATATCTCTTTTAGATTTGAAGCCTAACTCCCTTTCAACTTCAACCTCAATCCATAGTCCTTGGCAGTCGAAGCCATTTTGGTAGCGGAGTTCATGTCCCTGCATAGCCTTAAATCTTTGGAATAGGTCCTTGTAGGTTCGGCCCCAGGCATGGTGAACTCCCATTGGATTATTGGCTGTTATAGGTCCATCTATAAATGACCATGGTTTCTTTCCCTTGTTTAGGGCGACGCGCTTTTTAAAGGCGTTTGTTTCAGCCCAAAACTTCAGTATTTTATGCTCGATCTTTGGGAAATTGACTGTTGGCGGAACCTCTTTAAACATTTACATCACTCCTCTGAAATTCGCAGAAATCAAATATAAAGTTATAACCATAAAACATGCTAAATTTAAGCGGAATACGTGGTGGACGTGAAAATTTAGTCGCGGATTTGGCGTCCACCTCTCATCCTTCACACCACTAAATGCTATTAAACTCAAAGATATAAAATTATTGGATGAAACCCGAAGAAAAAATAAAAATATTTTTTCCTTAAGAGAAAGGTTACTCTGTCTTTAGGGGAGCTGTTTTCGCCAGGATTTGACCATTTTCCTGCATTATTTCTCTGGAATAATTATTCTTTTCGGTGAAGAAGAGTCTGGTTTCACCCATCGTTTTAACATTTAATGGCTTTATCTTCGCTATTACCGGGAAATCCTTCACAACATCTCCTAGTATAAGGCAGTGGCGGGGCGGTAGGTCGCGAACTATAGATATCGTTGTTTCAGCGTCAACTCTTGCAGCCCTGGAAATAACCTCTAAATCATGTTCATTAACAAAATTAAACAGGAATATGTTGTCTGCTTGGCGGTAAATGTTTTCCCTAATGGTGTTTGGCTGATTGGTTATGAAGGTTGTGAAAACTCCGAAATGCCGCATCCTAGTAACAATATCCTCCCAATAAGTTTCCCTAAGATATAAGTGGGCTTCTTCAGCAAATAAAAAGACGGCTCTAATCCTCCACTTTGAAAGTAAGTCCTGGAGTTTTGCCAGAACATACTCAACAATTATTTGCCGATCCGTTGAAGATGAATTGCTCAAATCCACTATTACAGCTCCGCCTCCATCTTTTTCAATTTTCTGAAGTAAAGCCTCGAAGTCCGTGGCTCTCGCAGTATCATCAGTGAAGAGGTTTGTATGTAAAAGTGTATAGTAGCGTGAGAAAAGCGCATCTTTAACCTGCTGATTACACTTCCATCTTCTAATGGCTTCACCTAGCTCGCGTAATGACAACATATTTCTTTCTTCTAGGAAGCGCCATATATGCCTAAATTCGCGGGATGAAGTTCCCGGAAGATTTAGAGCATGTACAAGTATATTCATTATGACATAGAGGCTTGTTTGAGATAATGTTACTTTAAAGTTTTCGCCAGGCTTTAGGACGTGAATCTTGTTGGAAAACTCGTTTCTTTCGCCATTTGCGCTTATGCCTAGATTTGAATATTCACCATTCAAATCTAGAACTATAACGGTTGCACCGTGTTTGATTAAGCCCAAAACCAGAAGTTTAGATAGATGCGACTTGCCAGTTCCCTTTCTCCCAGTTATTATGTTAAGTTTTCCATCTAAATTACATGCGTCTATCGTAATGGGGGTCATCTCCATAGTTTCGCCGAGATTTATCGGAAATCTTCTTGTCACATTAGCCAATCTCATCAGCTCCTCGATAGGTAGTCTACGTATTATGGAATGGGTTCTCGATGGAAGCCATGAACTATTAGAACTTAACCTATCATCCTCTATTGTTCCATGAATTTTGCATATGAGCAAACGTGAATCCTGAACATATAATATGTGAGACGTTATGCCGAAGGGGTCTATGTCTTCGCCTCTAATCGGATCATCTATTAATGGTTCTCTGAGAAGCTCCTCCATTATTCCCGGAACATTAGCAAACTGTATGTCGATAACCTGCACGATCATTGACTTACCAATCTTTTTATCCTCAATTATTAGGTAGCTTCCTTTCTCGACTTTTTCGTCTGGAAAACTAATAATTTGAATTGTGTTGCCAACTTTCTTGTATAAGCGCATTCCATCTAATCTCCAAGTCCACCGGTTCCAAAAGGTCCAAAAAGTGCTTTTCGAATGCTAGGCCAAGTAACAACTTTCAGCCCATATTCTCTCGCTATAAAACGTTGTATGCCTATTACATCACTTGCAGTAAACGTTGAAAATATGTGGGCTAGCCGTAGCGTTTCCGGGTAGCCTTGAAATGCTAATTCATTCCCAAGGAGTCTTTGAATAGCCATTATCTGGATTTCTTTAGGTAAAACTCTATCTATGTCTACTCTAAATGGGTAGCCTCTGCCATTCAACTTGGTAACGTAAATTTTGCCCAGTAGCCGTAGCCTTCTTTTCGAGGATATTGAAAGCATTCGCTCATCAATCTCTAAAAGGCATGTTCTCCTTTGCTTAACAATTAACTCTGTAATTCTTCTGCCTAGAAACCTAATAGTTGAGGCCTTTGAAAATGATAAAACAATATTTGAATTTTCTCTCGCATTTTTCAGCATTCTCTCTAAAATATTTAAATGACCGCTGGAGAGTCTAGATGCTAATGACCCATCTAGAAGGATTATGCTGTCACTCACAGAAGTGGAGACAGTCATCTGAATCCACCGTTCTAGGGCTTCGCAGAGACGATTTTGAATTTCAATCAGAAACGATAAACCTGAACTAAAGCCTACTGGCGAATAACACTTTAGGAGACTCAATATTTCTTTTTTATTTTCATCAGTTATGTGGAATGGAAAGGGTCCCAGACGCAAATATCTATAGCGTTTTCTTTCATTCCATACAACGGCGCCTCTAACAGCGCATATGACGCCGTTCTCTGTTTCGCCTACTCTAATGCTTGAAGCGTCGATCGCTATTATTGATGTAGCATCAGGTATAGGTTCTAGAGGAGAGATTAATGATACCTTATCTCCACCGTAAACCTCAACTATGTCCTCGTGGTCCTCAGCTTTTACTGTTGATGAATCAACAAAATTCAGCCATGGTTGGAAGCTTCCCTCTCTTATCTCCTCCATTGAACTTAAACTTAACTCCATAAATCTTTCCGGAAGACTTGAAATCTCAAGAATTTGGGGAAAATTATATCTTGATGTTGTTGTATAATGTATTTGTTCAATCAACATCATTCACCAATTTATAGGTGAATGATTTCGTATATAAATGTTGCGCATGAACAAGATGCACAACAAAATAAACAATTATTAGGGAGATAAATGTCTGAGAAAAATCAGGAAAAACCGTTGGTTCATATTAAAATGAGAGTTGGTAGCATAGAGTTTGAAATAAGCTGCAGAGAAGACCAAGTAAAAGATGTTATAGATAAGGTTTTGTCAAGCGTTGCTGATTACGCAACCAAACAAATAACTATCCCGGAAACAACAACGCAACCATCCGCCCGAGCTGATACCTGCAGAGGGATTATTGAGCAACTTTGGAGAGAAGGATGGTTTGCTATACCCCGCTCTCTTGACGACGTTCACAGAGAAATGACTCGCATAGGCTACCACTATGATAGAACGGCGGTAGCGCATGTTCTGCTCGATCTCGTTAGAGATGGAATATTAACTCGTGAAGGAAAACCAAGAAGATACCGTTATACCCAGAAGCGTCCGCCCCCATCTCGACCAGCTTAATTGGGCTGATTAAAGATATTTTGGTGAGTGTGATGAAACCATATCCACGAGTATTAGTGGTGGCTCATTGTCTACTCAACAAAAGCACAAGATGGTGGCAGAATGGTAAGCCTATTGAGAGAAATGTGGGTCTAGCTGAGCAAGTTATTGGATTTGCCCTAAAAAATAACATTGGAATCGTTCAGCTACCGTGTCCAGAGTTCACCTTCTGTGGAAATCCACGTCCACCTAGAACCAAAGATGAATATGAAAACCTACCCGGATTTAAAAAGCATTGTGAGAAAATAGCAAGCTCTGTAGTTGAGCAATTAAAGACTCTAGCTTTTATGAGCATAAAGCCACATATTCAAATACTGGCGGTTGTTGGTATCAAAAATTCCCCCTCATGCGCCATCAACAGCGTACTCCGCAAAGTAAATGATAAAATTCAATATTCTAAAGAAAGAGGAATTTTTATTGAAATTTTAGAGAAAAAGATGATAAAGGCTGGTTTAAAACCATTATTTTTAGAGTTTAATTTCGATAGACCAAATGAAATAGTCAAGGATCTAAATATGCTTCTCAGCAAAACCTAATCTAACTTCTCTTTACTTTCACCTGCTTCAAAATGGTTTTTAACTCCTCTTCTTCTATGGCGCCCATCTCGTAAAGTTTTTGAGCAACTTCCCTAATCCCTAGTACAGCATGTAGTTTAACGCCTATCTCTGCAAGTCTTTCTCTCCCACCCTCTTCTCTATCTAAAAGAACAAATGCGTCGGAAACGATTCCGCCTTCAGATCTAACAGCTAAAGCCGACTTTCTAAGACTAAAGCCAGTAGTTACTAAATCGTCCACGAGTAAAACTCTATCACCAGGCATTACAATGCCTTCAACTCTGCGTTCCCGCCCCCTAAGTTTTTGCTTCTGGCGAACATATAAGAAGGGTTTTCTAAGGTTGTATGCTGTGATTGCGCTTAATGGTAGACCGGCCGTCGGTATCCCAGCTATTCTATCAAAATTTTCTATTCCAACTTCATCTTTTATAGCGTTAACGAATATTTCGGTTACTTTCATAAAAGCATCTGGAAAGCTCGGTATTACTCTCAGATCAATATAATATGGGGTGATCCTACCGTTAGGGAGCTTAAAAGCTCCAAATTCTATGGCGTTTGTTTTCTTTAAAACCTGACAAATCTCCATCAATATGGATTCTTTTTTATTAGAGGCTGTTTTCTTAAGCATGTAAATCCCACAAAAGATATATGTGCTCGATTAACTTAAAAGACTATTTGACAATTTTAACGAAATTAGGAGTATAGGCGACTGGATTAAAGAAAAAAGATTAGGAAAGGTGCCTTAAATTGGAGGATCTTGTTGAATTTGTTGTTGATAGCGCAGGAAAAATGGGTGCAGAATACGCTGAAGCAAGATTGCAGATAGATCTCCGCGAATCCATTATCTTAAAGAATGGTGTTTTAGAAACATCTGTATTTGAAGAGAGTAGGGGAATAGGCATAAGAGTTCTTGTGGATGGCTCTCTAGGTTTCGCATCCACCAACACTCTCAGAAAAAGAAACATTGAAAGAGCCTTAAAGCAAGCTTTTAAAATTGCTAAGTCAACCTCAAAAATTATGAAAAGAAAAATTTCTATGGGAGAAGGCGACATCGGAAGCGGCAAAACTGAGATTAAACCCCGAGTAAACTTTACAAGCGTTGATCTTGATTCAAGAGTTTCTCTATTAAAAGAAGCTGACCAGCAAATTCTTAAAGCAGCAGCAACCCGTGATGTGAAGGTTCCAGCCAGAATGGCAACCTTAGACACTTGGGTAACCCGCAAGCTTGTTATAACGAGTGATGGGGCAAATGTATATAGCGTAACGCCTAGAGCCGCATTCTTCGCCCTAATAACCGCATTTAATCCACAAAAAGGCTCGGCCCAAAGATATATAAATCTCGGTGAGACTGGCGGATGGGAGGTTGTTGAAAGATGGAATCTGCCGAAAGTTCTCTATGAGGAAGCTTATGCTCTCTCAAAAGTTTTAATGGAGGCAGTCAAGCCGCCTGAAGGTGAGATGGATGTGGTTCTCGGCCCCGAGGTTGTTGGAATAGTTAGCCACGAGTCATGTGGGCATCCAAGCGAAGCTGACAGAATATTAGGTAGGGAGGCGGCTCAAGCCGGTGAAACCTTTCTTAAGCCCGATTCAATTGGACTTAAGGTTGGCTCTTCCTCCGTGAATGTTGCTGATGATCCAACATTAGAAGGTTCTTTCGGTTTCTACCTTTATGATGAGGAGGGCGTTAGAGCTAGAAGACGAATACTAATAAAAGAAGGTGTGATCAACGAGTTTCTCCATAATAGAGAAACTGCAAGCGTATTTGGTGTAAAAAGTAATGGATCCTCAAGAGCAGTAGCCTATAATCGCGAGCCAATAGTTCGGATGGCAAACACATTCTTTATGCCAGGCGACTATACCAAAGAGGAGCTTTTTGAAGATATTAAGGAGGGCATATACATTAAGAACTTTATGGAATGGAACATAGACGATAGAAGATTTAATCAACGATATGTTGGGCTTGAAGCATATAAAATAGAGAACGGCGAATTAAAAGGTTTAGTTAAAAATCCGGTTTTAGAAATAACCACTACAGGGCTTTGGTCGGCTGTTGACGCCGCTGGAAAAGATGTAGAGTTTCAGGCCGCTTACTGCGGTAAGGGTGATCCAATGCAAGGCATACCTGTCTGGACTGGAGGCCCTCATATACGTTTAAGAAAAATTAGGATTGGTGGTAGGTGAAAATGAGATTAGATGAAATTCCATCCCATATTGTAGATTTAGCGAAAAAAATGGGAGCGACGGATGTATCAGCTAAGCTTACGGAAGCCCAAAAGATCATGATGCGCTTCTCAAATAATGAAGTGACCATATCAAAGATTTTCTTTGAAAATGAGGTAGACGTTTTCCTAATGATTGAGAAGCATAGGGCTGCAACTTCGATAAACACGTTATCACTAAGAAATATTGAAAGAGCCGTTAAAAACCTTGTGAAAATTGCTAAGTCAACTCCTCCTGCAGATATATACGCTCCTCTACCGCAGGGCCCCTTCACTTATAATCCGAACTTAGTTAAGGCACCTGAAATCTCACTGGATCCAGATTCGCTAGCCAGTTATGTTGAGTCGGCAATAAATGGTGCATTAGAGAAGGGAGCTAAAAGAGTCGCTGGAACATTAAATGCCTTTAAGTCTAAGATAACCCTCGCCACCTCAGGAGATGTGCACGCTTCACAGGAGACGGCGGGACTAGAAATTTCCGTTAGAGCCTTTGTATCGGAAATCGCCACCGGACATGCCGTTTCAGTTGCCAGCAGAATTGAGGATTTCAATCCAGAGGAAGCTGGCATGAGAGCTGGTGAAATAGCCAAAGCAGCCGCCAACCCAAAGCCCGGTGAACCCGGAAAATATATGACGCTAGTTGGCCCCCTAGTATTCGCCGATTTTGTTAATCAAGTCGGCATTTTGTCTTCAGCCTTTATGGTCGATGCTGGCCAATCATTCTTAGCTGAGAAAATGAATTCTGAAGTCGCCTCCAAAAAATTCACTTTAGTAGATGATCCAACTCTCCCCGGAACGCTTGGGGCAAGAGCCTTTGATGATGAGGGAGTTCCAACTAGAAGAAATACTATTGTTGAGAATGGGGTTCTAAAAACCTATCTTCATAATAGCACTACAGCTAAAAAGTTTGGTGTTGAAACAACTGGTAATGCCGGCATAATTGTGCCCTATCCATGGAATCTTATAGTTGAACCTGGCGGCAAATCCTTTGATGAACTGCTGGCAGAAGTTGATAATGGCATATACGTTACAAATGACTGGTATTTGAGATACCAGAATTTTAGAACTGGAGATTTCTCGACTATACCTAGAGATGGAATGTTCCAAATTAAGCATGGTGAGATAGAGGCGTCGATTAGAGAGCTGAGAATAAGCGATAATATGCTCAGAATTCTCCAAAATGTAATAGAGTTGAGTAGCTCAAGAACTTGGATAAAATGGTGGGAAGTTGAAGTTCCAACGCTCACACCATACGCTCTAATCAGCGAACTAAACTTTACAAAATCAAGAATGTAACATTTAGAAGGACGAAAAACAACTGTTTCGTCGTTCGCTACCTTGGAAGCTGCAAAAATGTTAGAGCGGAAAGTCCTTCCGAGAGAATTTTATATGAGAAATCC
>CAZWWD010000028.1:0-14049 GCA_964637155.1 uncultured Candidatus Bathyarchaeia archaeon | reverse complement strand
GGAAATTCAGAAACAGATAGGTCTAAACCAATGCCAAAAATAAAAATATTTTAAATATTAACCAATAAATTAAACTGTTGTTATTGGTCATTAGTGAATTAAAGAGGAGCGGAGCGGTAAATTGAAGATCTTTATTGATTCGGCCGACATAGATGAAATTAAACAAGCCTGTGAATGGGGAATTATTGACGGAGCTACAACAAATCCATCATTGATCAAGAAAGCCGTTGACAAAAGAGGGGGAAAAGTCACTATGGAAGAGTATATCAAGGAGATTCTGAAAGTTGTTCCGGGACCAGTTAGCCTAGAAGTAATCGCAGTACGATCTGATGAGATGGTTAAACAAGCTAAGCTTCTATATGAAAAATTCAGTCCATATGGTGAAGTTGTGATTAAAATACCAGTGAATCCGAGCTTAGGGGATGACGGCCTAGATTTTGATGGTTTAAAGGCTATAAGACGAATAAGCAAAGAAGGTATACCAGTAAATTGCACATTAGTTATGACCCCTGAACAAGCAATCTTAGCAGCTAAAGCTGGAGCAACGTATGTAAGTCCTTTTGCTGGTAGAATCGACGATTACATTCGAACGAAGATGGGTATGAAGATCGGTGTCGACTTTAAGAAGGGAGATTACTTCGATCATGGCTTACTATGCAGGATAAGAGAGCTGAAGCTTAATGAATTTTTAATGAAATTTAACTCTGTGGCTGAGGCATACAGAAGTTCAAATGTAAAAGATATTTTAGATGGAAGCCAAGACAATGGAGTAACTAGCGGAGTAGATCTGGTTGCGAAAATTGTTAAAATTTTCAGGAATTACGGATATAAAACTCAAGTGATTGCCTCAAGTATTAGAAATGCTAGGCAGGTTAGGGAAGTCGCTGAAGCGGGAGCGGACATAGCGACCTTACCATTCAACGTTATAAAAGAAATGGTGAAACATTATAAGACTTTAGAGGGAATGAGAAATTTCATGGCTGATGTCGTACCACAATACGAAGAAATCTTCAAGAGTCAATAGCGTTGATCAGTGAACGAAACGCCGGAATTTTCGTCGTTATGACTTCGGATACAAAATCCACCTATCTTCTAAAAAGACCATTTTTCAAGAAGTCTCCTAATTTGATAATTGGCGGTTGCAGAAAATTCGGCTTAAAAAAGGCTTTTCCTCCCCCTCTTGGACATTGAAAATATCTAAGAGCTTGGCGAAAAGTTAGATCGCCAATTGAGATCTTAAATTGAAAGATGTAAATTTTATCCATCCTGAAAAAGAAAAATTGAAGTGGATACAAAAGCATCAACAAAAAAGGCTATTTTCTTTTCCTGCTTAACATTCGTTCTAAGTATGGTCGCATCTTTTCGTTCTCAGCTTTTATTCTTTCTCGCCCCAACTCCTTGAGCTTTTCAGCCATCTCTCTGATTATCTGTGCAAATTTAATGCCTTCAGCAGCCGACACATATTCAACTCTAAATCTGTCCGGCGTTAGACCTATTTTCTCTAAAACCCTAGCTAATGCATCCATCCTCGCCTTCATCTTCAGATTTCCATCAATATAGTGACAGTCGTAGGGGTGACATGCGCCTATTAGAACCATGCCAGCTCCTCTTCTGAAGGCTTCTAACACGAAGTCTCTATCAACTCGACCGGAGCACATGACCCTGATGATTCTCAGGTTTGGCGGATATTCAAATCGACTTGTTCCAGCTAAGTCGGCGCCTGCATAGGCACACCAGTTACAGCAAATTCCTAATATTTTGTCTTCAGGATTGTTTTCTAAAGCCGCTCTTATTTGAGCCATTATCTGAGCATCAGTAAAGTGCATTTGTGTTATTGCATCAGCTGGGCACTCAGCTACACATGTTCCGCATCCATGGCACATCGCTGATATGACCTGCGCAGGTTTACCCGGCTCAACTTTTATAGCTCCATATGGACACTTAGATGCACATATGCCACATTTAACTCTAGTATTCCTACATTTATCTGGATCAACAACGGAGATTATGGGTTCAATCTTAACTGACGGTTTTGACAATATTGTTGCAGCCCTAGCAGCCGCTCCGCATCCTTGGGAAACACTATATGGAATGTCTTTTGGTCCTTGACAGGCTCCGGCCAGAAATATTCCGTCAACTGGTGTATCTAGAGGTTTAAGTTTTGGATGACTCTCCATAAAGAAACCGTCTGCTCCTCTAGTTATGTTTAAAATTCTCGCAATTTCTTCAGCGCCTTTATTTGGTATAGCTGCTGTTGCCAAAACAACCATTTCAGCCTCAAGCTCTATAGGCTCTCCAAGCAACGTATCTTCAGCATGTATTATAAGATTCTTAGTTTTAGGATCTTCAATAACTTTTGACACTCGCCCTCTAATGAAGTTAACACCCATCTCTCTGGCTCTCTGATAGAACTCCTCGTAGCCCTTAAAGTTACTACGCATATCCATATAGAACACGTATACTTCCACTTCGTCTCCATAGTGTTCTTTTAGCTGGATTACGTGTTTAAGCGTGTACATGCAACAGAAGTTTGAGCAGTAAGGATATTTGTTAATATCTCTTGAACCAACACATTGAATGAATGCGACAACGTTGGGTCTCTTCCCATCTGATGCCCGTACAACGTGTCCTCCTGTTGGGCCAGCTGCAAGAATAAGCCTCTCAAATTCTAGGCTGGTTATCACATTACTGTATTTTCCATAGCCGTAAAGATTTCCTTCTTCAGGCAAGTAGATATCATATCCAGTTGCAACAATTATCGTGCCAACTTTAAGCTCAATTTCCTCTGGTTTTTGATCAAAATCTATTGCTTGGCGTGGACCACAAGCATCAACGCATTTATAGCATTCAATGCAGTAATCACGATTTATTCTGTAAACAAGCGGAACAGCCTGGGGAAATGGAACAGATATAGCCTTTCTAACGCCGAGGTTCATGTCCCATTCGTTAGGATATTCGATGGGGCATACAGCTTGACATTCACCACATCCAGTACAGTTCTCTTCAATTACATAACGTGGGTTCTTTCTAATTTTAACCTTAAAGTTGCCGATGTAACCCTCCACCTTAAGTAAATCAGCAAACGATATGATCTCAATATTTGGATGGCGGGCGACATCAACCATTTTTGGCCCTTCGATGCAGATTGAGCAGTCTAAGGTTGGAAATGTTTTGTCTAGTTGAGCCATATGTCCGCCTATACTCTCCTTCTTTTCGAGCAAATAGACTTTAAAGCCCATTTCCGCCAAATCTAAAGCTGCATTTATGCCAGCTATTCCGCCGCCTATTACTAGGGCGCGAGGAGTGACCGGGACTTCTATCGGCTCTAATGGTCTGAGAAGCCTAGCTTTTGCAACGGCCATCTTAATTATTTCTTTAGCCTTTTCAGTTGCCTCCTTAGGTGTGCTTGGGTGACACCAAGAACATTGTTCCCTAATATTAGCCATCTCAAATAGATACGGGTTTAAGCCCGCCTCGGCGACGCATCTCCGGAAGGTAAATTCATGCATTCTTGGAGAGCATGCTGCAACGACGACGCGATTTAGATTATGTTCTTTAATGGCTTTTTTAATCTCCTCTTGTCCCGGATCTGAACACGTATACCTATTGTCGATTGCGAAAACGACATTTGGCAGCGTGCGCGCATATTCAGTTACTTCCTTAACGTCTACCACTCCAGCTATGTTTAAACCGCAGTGACAGACAAATACTCCAATTCTAACTTCTTCGGGCTTAAATTCATTACCGCTCATCTCTTAGTAACCTCCATATGAAGCCTTTTAACGGACTCTCGGATTCTAGATATAGATTTGCTTCTAAGCTCTTTAACCATATCTTCGGTTGAGGTTAATTTTTCTAGGGCTTTATTCCAAGCACCAGACTTAACTGGAGAATGATTTATAGCTGTTCTTTTAAGCTCTATGGCTCCCTCAACTGGACAAGCATTTCTGCATGCACCACAGTAAACGCAAAATAGTTCATTAACGCTAACTTTCCCATCATCAGAGATATACAGAGCATCAGGTATTGGACAGGCGTCAACACATTCACGACAACCCTCGGGACATAAAGCAGTGTTCACCTTTATCAATCCAGAAATTATTTTCCTTGTATGGATTGCATCGTAAGGACATTTAACTTCACATATTCGGCAACCTGGACAATGATCCTTATCCACATCAACCTTAACTTTACCGTTATGAACACTAACTTTAATCAGATTAAGTGGGCATGCTTCTTCGCATATTTTGCAATCTATTGGACATTTGCTTTCATCGATCTTAATCTCGTGAATTATTTTTGGGAAGCTTTCGCTTTCTAGAACTGGGATGAAATCTTCGCCATTTACGCTCTGCTTGAAGGCTCCGAAAATGCATATCTCACTACATATACCGCAGAAGTTACATTTATCCTCCAAAACGGTTACAGTTATTTTTTTGGGGGGCTCTTCAAGTTCCTGAAAATCCGATGGCTTAACTATCTTTATTGCTTCCTTTGGACATGCAGCCTCACAAAGCTCACAGCCTACACATTTATTCCTATCGAGGGTTAATGTAAACCGTTTAGTATACATTATTCTTTCTAGAACGAGAGAACTGGCATCCTCCATCTTAAGAAGCTTTACTGGCAATTTTGCTCAGCTCACATGAATTTTTACGATCATAAGTTAGACATAAATAAGAATTTTACGTTCTTATCCTCATCTTTTATTTTTGCTTAGAAATATTTTTAGAAAGATAAATATGTTGCTTAAGGAATATTCTCTCAAGACCAAAGCTGCTAAAATTCGATGAGAGAGGTGGTTATAAGTGTCTACTCAAATGAGAGCTGCAAAAGAAGGACGCGAAACCGAGGAAATGCGTATAGTTGCAAAGGATGAAGGTGAGCCGCTGCAAACCATACGTAGAAGGATCGCTGAAGGAACAGTTATAATAACTAGGAATGTTAGGCGCGAAAATGTTCATCCGATAGGCATCGGGAAAGGTTTAAGGATAAAAGTTAATGCTAACATTGGTACAAGTCCAGATATATGCGACTTAGACATGGAAATTAAGAAAGCTAAAATAGCCGTTAAATACGGCGCTGACACAATAATGGACTTAAGTACTGGCGGGAACCTAGATGAAATCCGAGGTTCTATTCTAAAGGCAGTTACAGTTCCAGTTGGAACGGTTCCTATCTACCAAACTGCCATAGAAGCTGCAAAAAAGAAAGGTTCAATAGTTCACATGACAGAAGATGACATATTCAATACGATAGAAAAGCATGCTAAAGACGGTGTGGATTTTATGACCGTACACTGTGGAATAACGAAAGAAACTGTTGATAAAATTGTGAAGCACCCACGTTTAATGGGCATAGTTAGTAGAGGGGGAACATTTTTAACCGCATGGATTCTTCATAATAATGAAGAAAATCCACTTTACAAAAATTATGACTACCTGCTTGAAATAGCCGCAAAATACGATTTTGCCTTAAGTTTAGGTGATGGGCTTAGACCTGGATGCATTTTTGATGCAACAGATTACTTTCAGATACAGGAATTGCTAACAATAGGTGAACTCGTGGAGAGAGCTAGGAATGCTGGTGTACAGGCGATGGTTGAAGGACCGGGGCATTTACCGCTAAACCATATTGAAGCAAATGTGAAGCTCGCTAAATCAGTTTGCAAGGAAGCTCCTTTCTATGTTCTTGGTCCAATAGTGACTGAAATAGCGCCTGGGTACGATCATATAGTAGGTGCTGTTGGAGGAGCATTAGCTGCATTAGCTGGTGCAGACTTCCTATGCTATTTGACGCCAGCTGAACATCTTGGGTTACCCTCATTAGAGGAAGTTAAAGAGGGTGTTATAGCTACTAAAATAGCGGCGCATGCAGCTGATATAGTCCGATTAGGACCTAAAGCTGCAGTTAAAGACCTAAAAATGGCCAAAGCTAGAGCGAACTTAAATTGGAAGCAACAAATAGAAAATGCGATCGATCCGGATAAAGCCATAAAAATACGTGGAAGAACCAAACTTAAAAGTCCAGAAGCATGTTCAATGTGCTCGGAGTATTGTGCTATAAAGATACTGAAAGAAGCTTTAAAGGTTCGCTGTTTATAAACTTAATTTAAAGAATATTAAAAGTCTTTTTGACTAGGCTAAATGAATAAAAGTTACATTTTTTAAGATTTAACTTGAAAAGGCTTGGTCCGTGAGGTTTAAGCGAAGTGCTTGAAATTGTAAATGTTGGAGAAAAGATTCCAATAGCTATTACTATTGCTGGAAGCGATTCTGGCGGTGGAGCTGGAATACAAGCAGATTTAAAGACTTTTGCAGCTTTAGGAGTTCATGGCACGACGGCAATAACCTGTATAACGGCTCAGAACACCTATTCTATAACGGCGATTGAATGTCTTAAACCTGAAATTGTTAGAGAACAAATTAGACAAGTGGCTGAAGATTTAGGGATAAATGCTGGAAAAACAGGTATGCTCTACACTAAGGAAATTGTGAAAGAGGTTGCTGAAGAAATCTCACGATATAATTTTCCGTTAGTCATTGATCCGGTGATGATTGCTAAATCAGGGGCGCCGTTAATTAAACGAGAAGCTGAGAAAGCGCTAAAAAAATATTTATTTCCTTTAGCAACCATCGTAACTCCAAATAGATTTGAAGCTGAAAAATTAGCTGGAAGAAAAATTACAACTATTCAAGATGTAAAGAAAGCTGCTGAAGAAATATGCTCGATGGGACCCCAGGCAGTTTTAATTAAGGGTGGGCATTTAAATATTGAAAGTCAATCCGTCGACCTACTTTACTATAAAAACAAGTATAAAATTTTCAAAGCGCAAAGATTAAAAGTGAAAACAACGCATGGAACGGGTTGTAGCTTCTCGGCCGCTATAACAGCTTTCTTAGCTAGAGGAGAAGACGTGTCTTCGGCCGTTAAGCATGCAAAGGATTTTATTACGCAGGCAATAAAATTCGGTTTAAATATTGGTAGAGGCGCTGGACCAGTTAATCCAATGGCTATTTTGTATCGAGAAACCTCCAAATATTATGCTCTTAAAAAGGTTGAGGAAGCTCAGAAAATTCTTGAATCCTCACCTTACATCGCTAAGTTGGCGCCTGAAGTTGGAATGAACATTGCTATGGCGCTACCTTATGCTGAAGTCATTAATGATGTGGTTGCTATCCCCGGTAGATTGGTTAGGGTTTTTGATGAGGTTAAATCACGTTCATGTCCTAAGTTTGGAGCTTCAAGTCATCTTGCCCGATACCTGCTTGAAGTACTAAAGTACGATAAGAAGAAGAAAGCTGCAATTAATATAAGATTTTCAGAAGAAATCATTAATTTACTAAAGGAAATGAATTTGAAAATATCGTTTTATGATAGAGGAGATGAGCCAGAGGAAATTAAACATGTTGAGGGCATGACTATACCTTGGGGGGTTAAGCAAGCAATCACTAGGGTAGGCGAAGTTCCTGACGTGATATACCATAAGGGAGACTTTGGGAAAGAACCTATGATAGTTCTCTTAGGGGAGGATCCTATCAAACTGGCGAGAAAGATCGCTGAAATAGCACTCAAATTAAAAGGTAGAGAATAATAGTTTTTAGGAGAATTGAGGTAGAGAGGATTGAATGACTTTTTGTGAGAATAAAAAATTGCAGCCAACATATGTAGGAGATGTGGTCGAAAAAATTTGTACTAGCTATTTTCACTATGGACTATGTAAGACTTGTGCAAGACGTTTAAATAAATAAGAATAAAGTTATTTTCAAACAAATCTTTCAATGGATACAAAAGCATCAACAATCATTTTCTGTTTTTCACTTTAACAAAATCAAATGTAGATATTTTTACCTAAACCCTTTAATATCATATTGTTAATTGAATATTGATTGGGCCAGAAAATAGGTTGGGATGGTTAAGAGGAGCCGGATAAAACAATGATAGCTAAACTTTTTGGCATGCGTCTGCCATTAGCAATATTTGTGTTATCGGTTTTAGTCTTCCTGTCCGTTGGCTCTTCAATAATATATTCAACTTTAATAAATAATCTGGTTGAGGATGGAAATTGGTTACATATAAAAACAGATATTTGCGAATTAAATTTTCCAAAACAATGGTATCTAGATAAAGGAAGTAGTGGAGAGGGAAATAAAACAATTTATATAATTAATTTATTTAGCGATGACCTCCAAACAATTGTGCACTTAAAATTTTATGGTAAAGCGGCAACTCAAGATTTTATGAAAGAGAATAATCTTACCGACGTATCGTTAGTACCTAATTTTGAAGCTCAACGAATATATAATTGGTCGCTAAGTCAGAGCGGGAATGCTACTTTACATTTTGTTGAAGAAAAACCAGAATTGCTAAGTTTCATCACAGAATGGGCAAGGAATCGAGGCTACAACGTCCATTACCTGCTCATAAATATAAAAAACGCTTATGAAGTTAGAAACGTTTACTATAATACAACTGGACTTTTTATCTCTTTGATGATGGATCATCAGAGGCTTCTTGAAATTATATTCTACGGTGAGGAAAATTCGTGGGAAAAAAATCAAGACAATTTTAAGAAAGTATTAAGTTCAATAAAAATTTCTGAAATACGTGATCGGACATGAATCTAGGTGAGATAGATTACTGGAAGTTAATCCACATAGTTATAGGCGGATTAATATATTTAATTAGCGTATTTTTCCTTGAGATACTAGTACAATCGATTACAGATTGGATATTTCGAACTATGGGCATCTATGGAGTGTTGGCATATAAGGAAGCACAAAACGCATATTATATAATCAGATTAGGAACCATCTATCTATCAAGCGGATTTCTCGGAGGCTTATATACTGGATATAAAATTAAGGAAAAACTCAAATTAATTATGATATTTCCAAGCATTATTGGCTTCCTTTTAGTGTTTATTCTGCAATATTTCTTTGGTTATCTAACTCCAGCAGTATTAGCATCCTTATCAAATTCAACGAAAATTATTGTAGTACCAATGCTCGTCTCGCTCAGCGGCTCTTACTTGGGGGGCTACACAATTAATTGGGAAGTTGAGGAAGTGATAGAAGAAAAAATAAGCCTTTTATTGGAGGAATCATAGCGCCACTAGTATTGTTATATCATTCACATTTGTGCCTGTAGGCCCAGTTAAAATGAGATCTCCAATTTTTGCAAAGAACGAATATGAATCATTATTATATAAGTATTCCTCAGCATTAAGCCCCTTCATTTTTGAGCGACGTATAGTGTCACCATCAACTATTGCTCCCGCAGCGTCTGTAGGACCGTCAACCCCATCAGTACTTACTGAAGCAATTACCACGCCCTTCAATCCAGATATGCCCAATGCTGAAGCTAGCGCTATCTCCTGATTTCTGCCTCCAATTCCTTCACCAATTACGGTAACTGTACTCTCGCCTCCTATAACTATGCCAGCTGGACGAGAAGTCGGATTATTTGATGCCATGATCTCTTTCGCAATCGCACTTATAAATAAACCAAGAGTTCGCGCTTCCCCCTCCATAAATGATGTAAGTAACAAGGTATTCAATCCTCTTCTTTTTAGTTCATTTACCGCTGAGAGACATGCGACTCTATTATTTCCTATCACAAAATTATGGGTTTTCCTGAAACATGGATCATCATTTTTTGGAGTTTCTGGAATTAATCCGCTTTCTCCCTCTAGAAGGATCTTTCTAATAGAACTTGGGGTTTTATCCCAAATATTATATTTTTTTAGAACACTTATTGCATCCTTAAATGTTGTTGAATCTGGAACAGTTGGTCCAGACGCTATAACATCTAGCGGATCGCCTACAACATCTGAAAGTAATAAGCTGATGAGAGTTGCCGGATAAGCACTTCTAGCTAGCTGACCGCCCTTAAATTTTGATAAGTGCTTTCTAACAGTATTTATCTCATTAATCGTTGCCCCTGACTTTAACAATATTTCTGTGATTTTCTTTTTATCTTCTAGAGGTATTTCATCTCGTGGATGAGCCATTAAACTTGATCCGCCTCCCGAAATCAAGCATATTATTAAGTCAGATTCTGTGGCTTTTGTAACTAATTCTATGATTTTTCTTGCTCCATCAACACTACTTTGGTCAGGTATTGGATGGCTAGCTTCATGGATTTTTATAACTTTAGTTTTAATTTTTCTGGCAGTTCTATGCGGAACAACTACTATTCCATCATTTATTCGTTCACCGAGAATTTCCTCCATTGCCTCAGCCATATACCCACTCGCTTTACCGCCGCCAACCACAAATATTCTTTTAAACATTTTTAAATCGAAGATTCTGTTATCCACTTTCAGCTTTTCATCGGTCAACAAAACTTTTGAGCGAATTAGATTCTTTGGGTCTACAGATTCGATTGCTTTTTCAATAACATCTAATACAATACTTCTTGCCTTTCGATTAATATCCGATGATGCATTACTTAGAATTATCTCTCTATTCATAATCTTCATTCTTAACCTACTCCATCACCCGACCATAACAAATCAAAATGAAAGATTATTATGTTTGTTTATATTAGAATTTATTTTGGGCTCCTCTTGGAAAAAGCATCTCCATTGCCCAATCTTCGCGAATCTATCTTCTATGAGAAAATAGCGGGAGACAAAGTTAAGTGCACCCTATGTGAGCGAAGATGCATAATCCCGCTGGGTAAATCAGGTTTCTGTAAAACTCGTGTAAATATTAACGGTAAACTTTACACTATGGTGTATGGTGTTCTTAGCGCCATAGAAAGCCGACCAATAGAGATTAAACCATTCTTTCATTATTGGCCGGGTTCAACAGCGCTCACTTTTTCAACATGGTCTTGCAATTTTAATTGTCCATGGTGCCAGAATTGGAGTTTATCAAAAACTGTGCCAGATTTTAGCTACGTCAACTATTATTCGCCTGAAGCAGTTATTAAATTAGCCTTTCAGAATGGTGATGAAGGATTATGTGCTAGCTTCCAAGAACCCACATTATTAACAGATTGGAATATTGATCTCTTCAAAATTGGAAATAAATCAGGCTTATATGCTTGTTACGTGTCTAATGGTTATATGACTCTTGAAGCTTTGAGAGCCCTACGTGAAACTGGAATGGATGGTTTAAAAATAGATGTTAAAGGTGACTCTGAAGTTTATGAAAAATTCTGCGGTAGGGTTGACATCGAAAAAATTTGGAGAAATATTAGAGAATCGAAAAAGCTTGGTTTTCATGTGGAATTGGTAAACTTGGTTATTACGGATGTGAATGATGATGAGGAATGTATTAGATACGTAATCGAAAGAACGCTTAAGGAAGCTGGTCCAGATACACCGCTTCATTTCACAAGGTACTATCCCGCATACAAATTTGATAAGCCCCCAACAAACATAAAAACCCTTGAAAAGGCATACGAAATGGCTAAGAAACTTGGAGTTTTGTATCCTTATATAGGTAATGTTCCCGGACACAGATATGAGCATACATACTGTCCTAACTGTCATGAGCCTCTCATAAAACGATACGGTTTCAAAATTATACGTTATAACATCACAGAAAACAAAAGATGCCCAAAATGCGGGTTCCGCATAACTATACGCGGAAAGCTTGTTAGGAAACATAGATTCTTGTTGTAAAATGGACATTAAAAATGTCCTAAATGCCTATTTTTGTTAAAAAGGAATTTTTCTTAGGGCTTTTTGGACTAAATATGTGAACCTCAAAAAGATAGATTATTTCGAAAAGAATACAAATTTAAAATACTCAAAAATGGAAGAATTGAAAGGGACTTTTTCAGAAGTCAAATAATAGAGGTTTCCATATTATGGATATTAAAAATGGCTATGTTTCATCATTAAACATAATAGTAAACTTCACTAAAATATGGCCTATTTTTTAGTCTACACGCATTACCATCTCTTCACCATAATCAACTATTACTCTCATGTATCCCTTTAGTTTCTGATCTAGTTCTAGTTCTCCCGTATCAACTCTAAGTTTTTTTAATCCCTTAAGCTTGTGTTTTGTGGCTATGACTATTATGTTCTCTATACCAACCTCTCTAATAACCTTGGGGCTTATTTGCTGGTTTCCTCTACCAAAAATGAATCCTTGCCCACCTATTGGCGTAATAACTATCTTGGCTTTCCTACCACGGATGCTTTCAAGTATTTCTTTCTCGTTTACATCATGTTTAATTATTTTGCCATTAAGAAGGAGATCGACGCCTAAAAGAGTCTTTCTCTCATCTAAGAGAGCAGCTATTGCCCGTGTTGTAGTCCCTGGACCCAGGATATAAATTGTGTTAGGTTCCATTATTCTCTCGGTAAAATAAACTGCTATTGCTGCTTGATTACGTAGTTCATTATCGGTTAAGATACTGGCTTCCTTCGTTCCTTGGATCAGTTCTGGCTCATATGGCACTAACATATAGCCATATAACTTAGCGGATAAGCGACCACTCCTAAAGGATTCTTCATCGACGTCCATAACCTCCGCCTCTTTTAAGGGTAACCCTTCATTAACAAATCGTATAACTATATTGGCTGCCGCTTTAGGGTTGACTGCGAAAACTGCACTATGCATTTTAACACCACTTGGTATTCCCAAAACTGGTAAACTTAATCCAACAACATCCATAAGATCTCTTGCTGTGCCGTCTCCACCACAAAAAACAAGTAAATCTACATTATTCTCTATCATGATTCTGGCAATTAACTTTGTATCTTCAGCCGTTGTCTCCTTCTTTCTTTCACCAATGGGCATTATGTTCTTAAATTTGACTTTTTTCGCTTCATATTCGCCCATTAATCCAGCTCCAACCAGAAGGTCAATTTTCCCACTTAAAGGATTAAGGTGAGAAAGAAAAATCTCAGCTCTATAAGGCGCAATTGGTTTAGCTCCAAGCATCAATGCCTTGGCTAATATTTCTTTTCCATCCGTTCCTTTTAATCCAACAGAACCTCCCATACCAGCTATAGGATTAATGATTAAACCAATTTTTTTAGATTTCAATAAAGTCCCCTTTCTTCTTTCATCTTTTAATTAACTTAATTATACTATTAAATTAAAATCAAAGTTTTAATGTTTTGTATTATCTTTTAAACTTTAAAAAACGAACGCGCTATTAGCGTTCATATACTTGCACTTAATATTAATGAAGCTATTATGGCTACGGTCATTATGACAACTGTTTGGAGAAGCGTTATCTTCCACGGTATCTTTGTCTTAGTGGATCGATAGTGCACTAGGAAAAGACCTGTTATTACGCCAACTATGGATATGGAAACGATCACGTTAAAGAGTGGGGGCAGCATGAGGTAAGCGGCTATAGGCATTATACCTGAAATAAACGTTGTTATTCCACATGCCGATGCAGATAGAATATTCATTCTACCCCTTTTTTCTCGTAGTAAATTAAGCATCTCCCTGGCTACAAAGAGTGATTTCTCTTTTTCTTTAACGTCAGGTATATCGCTTAGGCTGTAGGTTATTAAGTTCTGTAGAGTAATTACATCAGCTATGTCTTCAGTCATTCCGCCTAATAAGAAGCTTGAAAAGTTTGTTATAGCGACTGTGGCTAAACTTAAGAGAGCTGCAATAAGTGTTATACTGCTTGTTAATCCAGCTATAAGAGAGGAAAGAATTACCACGAGACCTGTTACTGATCCATCGGCTATTCCAGCAACAATTTCTAAGATAGGTTCATCTCTTAAAAGGAGGTTTCTCCATTCATCGCTTATTTGAATTCCTTTTTCCGTTAGCTGAACATATCCATCTCTATCAATTATTAAACCCTCGCTAACCATGCTTTTCAACGTTTCATCTAAATCTTTTGTTTCAATGGAAAAACGTCCCCTACAAAGATTATCTATTCTACGCTTCAAACTACTCTTCGATAATGGATTCTCATCAAGTTCAATGAGGATAAATACTCTCAAAACATCTACTAGGTCCTGTATCTCGAACGACAACTAATACCCTTCACCATATCATAGGAGATTAAATGGGGGTTAATAAATTTTATGAATGATTTTGCAAATGGACTAAT
>CAZWWD010000027.1:0-14234 GCA_964637155.1 uncultured Candidatus Bathyarchaeia archaeon | reverse complement strand
ATGTTCCAAGAGAGCTGATTAAAAAACGCGATAGTGTTCTAATAGTTGATGACATAATAAAAAGTGGAGACACACAAAATGCGCTAATAAAACTTGCACATAAAGCAAGAGCTGAGGTTGCGGGAATATTTGCGATGGTTGCAATTGGAGATTTATGGACGGAAAAAATGAATATTCCACCAAACTGTCAAGTTGAGATAATTCTTAGATTACCTAAACAAATTTAATCGCCACCTAATAAATTAGGTTCAGATTAGGAATAATACTAAGATTAAAGTTTAAGTAGTGTTTAGACTAGATTTTATCGGGTCTTCTCCCGCTTCTTCCATCTTAGATTTTTACTTCTACATTTTCTGCATTTTGTAGCTGTGGGCGCATTTCTAACACCGCATTCTCTACATATTTTCATGTAAAGTCTTTTTCTCTGCGCTATACTTCTCTTTAAAGGATCAAATATCGGCATCTTCATCAACCCTTCCTTATTGAATGAGAATCTTAATAAGAGAATAAAATATACTTTTTGGTTTCACAGTCTCCTCAGATTCTTATACCACTCAGCAAACTTTCTTAATGCTTTTGCTCTATGTGAAAACCTATTTTTCTCTTCGATAGACATTTCACCGAAAGTTTTTCCAATGTATTCTTTAGGTTCAAATATTGGATCGAAACCAAAGCCGCTATATCCTCTAGGTTTCCTAGCAATCACACCTTCAACCACTCCCTGAAAACATTTCAGACTTTCATTGCTGGGATCATAGAATGCAACTACAGATCTGAATTGGGCTTCACGGTTCTCCACTTCCTCCAATAGCTTTAGTATGCCGCGTACTCCTATTGTCCGATAAATGTAGGAGGAGTAGGGACCGGGGAAACCATTTAATGCTTTTATAAATAATCCAGCGTCTTCAACAATAGTCGGCAAGTTAACTTCACGCGTAGCGTTGAGCACGCTTGCCTTAGCAATTTCTTCTATGTCATCAGATTGGATCTCTAGTGTTTTTATTTTGAGCATTGCAACACTTATGTCGTATTCAGCTAAGATTTTTCTGGCTTCATTAAACTTGTGGAGATTTCCAGTTGCAAAGAAAATTAGTTTACCGTATGGAAAATTTTCGTCAAGCGGCATTTTTTCGGTCACCTTTCTGATATGTATCGTCCTCTTTTTTCTATCTCCCTAATTTTATTTAAGACCTCATTTGTAATTTTTTCACCCATTATTTCCTTATATCCTTCCATTATCGCATTAAAGCATTCGTCAGCATATTTATAGTGGGTGCTTGCTAGGGCCCTCTTCATCAAGTGGAGATCTACGCCTTTGGCTTCAAGCTCCACATTTAGCTCGCTAAGCCCAAAATCTATGAAAACTATGTTTCCATAGGGTGTTAAAATCATGTTTGAGGTTGTGAGATCGCCATGAATTAGATTGTTTTTATGGAGCTTTCCAACGAGTATACCGATTTGATGGCATAGATTAATTCTCTCTTCCTTTCTCAAATTATTAAGTATTTGCTTAACCTGTTTTCCCTCAACAAACTCCATTATTATGGTTGCTTCTTTAAGGTCTATCATAAATACTATTGGCGTTGGAACGCCAGCTTTTTTGGCTTTATGCATCATCTGCGGTTCATGCTTGGTTCTTTGTATTTGAAGGGTTCTATCGAGCTCCGGTATCCGATATTTTTTTGGATGTCGTCTCTTAAATATGACCTTTCGACCATGCCAATCTTCGAGATATATGCTTGCCTCAGCTCCCTTCTTTATTAACATACCCATCATCGCCATCTCCAAAAGTTTTTCATAATCATATTATGGTTTAACCCATGGAACTTCGACTTCATCTAACCGCCACTTAAGCTTCACAAAACTCCTTTCAACAGGCACAATCATTCCATGCTTATAGCATAGGATTCCAGTCCACGCTATCATAGCACCATTATCTGTAGCATACTCTTTCGGTACAACGCAGAAGCGTGCGTCATGCTCCTCAGCCATTATCTTAAGCATTGATTGAAGTCTCTTATTCGCCGCAACTCCGCCAGTTAATAGAACTTCAGGTTTTTCAGTATGGGCCAGTGCTCTCTCAGTTATTTCCGTAAGCATGGAGAAAGCTACTTCTTGAAAGCTAAAGCATATGTCTTCAAGGGAATATTTTCCCTCATGTAATAGGTTGATGGTTGCCGTTAGAAGCCCGCTGAAGGATAAATCCATTCCCTTTACAGTGTATGGCAGCGGTATGAATGTCTTACCTTTGCGGGCTAACTCCTCAACAATAGCGCCTAGCGGTTTATCGGCCTCGGGTCTTAAGCCAGCTTCCCTAGCGAATACATCTAAGCAGTTCCCAACAGCTATATCCAGCGTCTCACCAAACACTCGGTATCTTTTAGCTTCAAAAGCCGCCACGATCGTATTGCCGCCGGAAACATATAAGGTGACAGGATCCCCAGCTCCACTTACCATTTTACCTATCTCTATATGGGCTAAACAGTGATTGACTCCAACTAATGGTTTACTCAGGTATGAGGCTAAAGCCCGTGCGGCTGTCGCGCCTACCCTCAAGCATGGACCTAAACCGGGTCCTTGGGAGAATGCTATTATATCTATTTCTTTTGGTTTTATCCCAGCTTTTCTGAAGGCTTTGGCTATTACCTTATCGGCTACCATAGCGTGATGTCTAGATGCTTCCCTAGGGTGGATTCCGCCTTTCTCCGGAATATAGACGTCGTTGACGTTAGCTAATATTTCACCATCGAAGGAGACTATTCCAACGCCAAAGTCGTCAGCAGTGCTTTCAATGCCTAGACAATAACCATCCTGAGGCCTCTGCATAGAAACAAAATACGTAGGGATGCTCTTAAAGTTTAGGTGGAATCTTATTCTGATCTGTTCAATACGCTTTTATTTATGAGAATCCATATTATTAATCAGAAATATTCGAGTATATTGATAATTTGGGGAGAGTTACATGCCTAAACAGAATGATCTCGAGCAGAAAGCTCTTAATATTATAATGAGTAGAGGCGAGAAAGGGATTTTACAGTCTGATCTTTGGCGTGAAATGAATGCCAGCAGTAGAGAGGGCTCTAGAATCTCGATTAGACTTGAAAGTAAGGGTCTAATTTATCGTGAACCTGAGCTCTCTAGGGGCAGGTGGACTTATCGACTTTATTCTAAGCGGCAGCCAATATCCATAGACTCAATAATAGACTGCCCATGTCTCTCATGCGAGGAAATCTCAAGATGCGGAGCGGGAAGCAATATTTCTCCAAATGACTGTGAGAAACTAACGCGGTGGATCCTCAAGGAATAAAAATTTGGTGAATAATTACTTGTCTAGGAGATGGCTTGAAAGGAGAAAAAGAGACTATTACTATAGAAAAGCCAAAGAAGAAAAATATAGATCACGTGCAGCATATAAACTTATACAGGCAGTTAAAAAATACGATTTCATACATTCTGGTGATGTGGTTGTTGATTTAGGTTCAGCGCCTGGCGGATGGTTGCAAGTTGCGAGGCAAATTGTAGGTGAGGAAGGTTTTGTTTTAGGTGTTGATCTAAGAGAAGTTAAGCCTCTAAATTATGAGAATGTTCATGTAATCATCGGCGATATTAGAGAGGAGGAAACCTTAAAGAGGATAAGGGCTATTTTACCGCGTCCGGCAGATGCGGTGATTTCAGATATCTCACCGAACATTTCAGGAATATGGGAGCTAGATCACATTCGACAAATAGAGCTTGCGGAGTTCGCTCTGGAAATAGCGTTGGACGTGCTTAAGGCGGGGGGAAATTTTTTCACAAAAGTTTTTCAGGGTGAACTTTTCAATCAATTTTTGGATACGGTTAAAAAACATTTTAGCCGTGTTGAAATTTTTAAGCCGAAAGCAAGTAGAAAGGAAAGCGCTGAAATCTATATATTAGGGCTAAATTATAGACCATGAAAAAAGTAACTTTTGGTTTTTCAGCTCATAGAGGGCATTTCCCTTCAGCGACGTTTAAAATCGTGTTCACTATTGTTTCTAGGCCGTTTATCTTCATAATTTTTTCGCGTATTTGCTCGATGTTTCTTTTATAAGAGTCACTTGACAAAATCATGTTCACTGCCTCCAACAGGTTTTTAGCATTTACATCGCTCTGCTCTATCACCTTCGCTATACCCATTTCTTCAACTCTTTGAGCATTATTCATTTGCTCAGTGTGACTTGGTGTCGGTATAAGTATCATAGGTTTGCCATAATATATGCTCTGGGTTAATGTTCCATGCCCAGCTCTTGACACCACCAAATCAGATGCTTTCAGGTACTCGAATCTGTTCGGGATCCAATTATATATGGTTATATGTCGTCTATATTTAACTATGCTAATTGGGTTGCTTGGGTTTCCTGTGGACATAACAATCTGGTAATCTTCTGGGAAATTCATGAAAATTTTCTTTAAAACGTTAATTATGTAAGCTCTCTCCTTTAGGGGGCCGCTTATAGGTGCGAAAATCAACGGTTTATCAATATCTAATCCTAGCTTTTCGCGTAATTCCTCTTTGCTTGGCAGCTCATTTGGGTGAACCGGTAATACTGGACCGACAAACTTTACGCGTCTGTAATAGGCTATTGGCATTCTGAGATTTCCAACCGATATGGTGTATGGCGGGGGGAAATCTGGAATCAAAAGTGGAACGGTTCCACTAACCCATATTTTGCCGATTATTGCCAATTCTCCGGTGTCTACGAGCTTGGCAAGTCTGAGAAGCCTCTTTTTTCTAGGTATTATTATCTGGAACTGATTAACTATGCACATATTTGGAACATTCAGCATCCTTGCAGCCAAAAGCGGCGAAACTCGGGAATCTGAAATAACTACATCAGGTTTGAATGCTCTTATAAATTTAATTTCAGCTTCAATTTGTCTTGTAAATGTGAAGGCTGCCAGAAAGGGTCCCGGTTTAACAACTGTTTGCCTAAAATCTATAGTTCCATTAGGCTTAACCATAGCTTCCATGGATGGGGGTTCAACAACCGGATACCCTTCGCTTTTAATATAATGGACAGCATCTTTGTAGGTTGAGAATAATATTTCAGCTCCTTTCTCTCTAAGCTTATTAGCTATTGGCACGCATCGTCCAGCATGTCCAAAACCAATGCCGCACACTCCGAAGTAAATCTTCATCGCGCGTCTCCTTTTTTAGTTTGACCCCCTAAACCGAATTAATTGATTATTTGTGTTTAATTGCGAAACGCATCTATTTTTAAGAAGTATCAAATATTGTTCTTAACATTTTTGGAAATAGCAGTATAGGAAAGCATATCAACCAACTATCACGGAGTAAATAAGCAGGAGGATAATTGTTATCAATAGATTTCTTTTCCATCTTCCACGGCTCCAAGCAATACCAAATGGTACACCCGTCAGAAAACCTATGATATGCCCCCAGTAGCCTATGCCGGACTCCCCGAACTGCGGGTAGTAAGCTGCAAAAATATTATAGATGAAATAGAGCATAGCAACTAAGCCCAGAGGCATGAGGAAAAGCCAAGAAAACTTGAGGGGCTTAATGAGCATAACTATAGCTACCAACGTGAATATTGCTGCGGAGGCTCCGATCATGATTGTGTCGTAGCTATAGAAGAATAAGCTTAGAACGAATGATAGGGCTCCTCCCAAGAAAAAAGCAATCATCATTCTGGAGAAACCGATCTCCTTTTCTAAGGTGCTTCCGAAAACATATAGGAAGAGCATGTTTCCGGCTAGGTGAGCTATGTTCGCGTGGAAAAATAGGGCTGTTATAAGAGTCCAGAAATACCCCTTGATGAGATTTTCTCCGCTGAAGTACAGCATATCTATGGGAAGCTCTTCTTTGAGTATTGCTGAGGAGATTGTTGCCAGCGTGCATAGTAGGATCAGCAGTAGAGTCTTCCTCAAGAGGTTCACCACGTTAGAGATTGTTGCACTCTCTCTAAGTAAGTGCTAGGGTCGGTTTCCCTAACTACGCCGCCATCGACATCAATAATATATATGGCATGTAAACGAGCGTTCCTTATATCCTCAAGGCTCACGGGGGGATTACTATAGTAGAGGTCGCATAAGTCCTTGATCTCCCTGATCTCGTTAGTTGTTCGATAACGTGGGGGCTTAACCAGAGCTGGCGGAAACCACAGGGTGTAGTAGGGTGGGGCTGCTAGAGCAAATTTCTCGGCGTAACTACTATATCTGGTTATTTTACTTGTAATTCTGGCTCTGCAATATGTTATTGGATCAGTGGCGTGTTCCGGCGGAACATATCCAGTCTCGATCTCAATAATTAGGCTACCCAGTCCCTTAAGAGCATATATGTCGCAAGATAATCCATCTAAAGCATACTCTAAATCAACGCGATAACCACATAAGATGAGGTATTTAGCGCACACAAGCTCCATAACAGAATGATTAATTTTAACTAAATTTTTCTTGTAAAGATAGATTAATTTATCCCTTAACTTAAGAAGCTGCCGGCAAACTTTCTCATCTTCACCATTACAAAGCCTATCAACAACAAGATTCAAATCTTCCTCAAATCGCTCAACAGAACGCTTCAAGACCATACTCCAGAAAATATTAAATTTTTATATTTAAAATTTTGTGCAAAAGATTTTATATATCATATCTGCACAATCTCTTATACGCCTAAGCCGGGGAGCAGGCTTTAGGCACTGCATTCAAGCAAAGAGCGCACCAGCCGAAACGGCTGAAGGCTGGTGTGCGATAAAGACTTTGCTTGAATGGGCCGGTCAGTGCTTAAGGCTTAGACCCGGCTTGGCGGTTAAATTTTATGCTTCAATTCTTTTGAGTTGTCTATTGTACATTTCTATTATTTCGTTTACTTTTGTTGCGTCTTCAGCTGATTTGTCAGTTCGGTATCTTCCGGTGAATCTTGGGAATCTTATTGCCAGCCCGCTTCCTTTTCTTATGATGTCTCTTGCGCATGTATGGATTGGGCTTAGAGTTATTTCGGCTCCAATAACTTCGATGACTACCTTCGGGATAAACCAGACCTCGGCTTCAAGTTCAGAGTTTACTCGCGGGTGCTTATGGTCAATTTTGTATGGTTCAAGCATTTTAGGCAAGTTTTGCAGGTCGGCATCTGTGAAGCCTGACCCACATTTACATATAGTTTCGAACGTATCGTTTTCATGATTGTAGGCTGCTAGGAGCAATGCGCCATAGGTTCCAGCTCTTCTCCCCCTTCCATAGAAGGCGCCGACCACAACTAGGTCCACTGTATCAGTCATTTCACTCTTATAATCTCGCTTATATTTTATCCAGAGCCAACCTCTAGCTCCAGCTTGGTAAATGGCGTCACTGTTCAATGATTTGCAAACCAGCCCTTCACAGCCAGCTTCAACCGCTTCCTCAAAGAATCTCTCTAAATCTTCAGAGTTATCTACGATGAGATATTTTGCTAATTGAAATCTATCGCTTTCTTGGATTATTTCCTCTAAAACTTTATGTCTAACTGGATATGGTTCCAAGGTTAGGTCTCTTCCATCAACGTAGAGAACATCGAACACGAAAAGTGAGACTGGGTATTCGCTTATGGCTTTTGCAATGTCGTATTTGCGTCTTCTATGCATGAGTTCTTGGAATGGCATCATTTCACCTGTATCCAAGTTCACGGCGACACATTCAGCCTCTATGATGGCTTCCTTGGGTTTAATGTGCGTTTTAACTAGCTCAACAGCGTCCGGATATTGGCGCGTTATATTTTCAAGCCTTCTTGAAAAAAGCATCACTTTTTCTCCATCTTTGTGAGCTTGAATTCTTTCTCCATCATATTTGTATTCGGCAATACATTTACCACCTAATTTCTCAAGTATTTCCTCAGGTGAACTCAATCTTTCAGCCAGCATAGGTCTAATCGGATTGCCAAGGGTTATTTTAAAGTTTTTAAGCGCTTCGATGCCGCCTTCAGCAACGGTTTTAGCAACCTTACCTAGGTCAGATGATATGTTGTAGGCTCTCTCAAGAATGTCTCTTGCATTTTTACCGCCGCCAAACGCTATTGCTAAAGCATCTAAAACCGTCATATCAGCTATTCCAAGACGAAGCTTCCCGGTCACAGTTCTAATAATGTATTTTGCATCTCTCGGCGTTGCATCCGCCAATAACCCCGCTAGAAGATTTACCTTCAAATCTACGGAGCCTTCGCCTGAAGCCCTAGCTATCTTATCAAGAGTCTTATAAACCCTCTCAACAGTTAACGGTTTACGAAAGAAGGACATTTGAATCCTTTTTTCAAGAAACCTTTGAGCTGTCTCGCCGAGATCACCTGTTTCCGCAAGGTCTTTCTCTATCTCACTCTCTTTACGTCCGGATGCTTTAGCTATAGCCTTTATAGCAAGCTTTTCCGCCATACCTATCTCTATGCCTACAAAGTCCGGATAGAGTTTTCCTTGAGTTAAATAAACAACCTTGTCAATAACCTCTTTAGGTGTTTTTTTGAAAAAATCAACTAGGTAGTCTGTCATTTCAAGACGTTTAGTTGTTTTCTCAATCTTTTCATAAGTTTCTGTAACTAATGAATAATCCAATAGTCTTAAAACCCCCAAATCTTAATTTAACCCAGTTAACGTAACAGAATAATTTTAAGATGAAGTTTCATTTAACTTTAGCTTTGAGCCCTCAACTAATTATTGGGGAGAGAGCCTTATTCTTCTTCCGCAGTTTGGACAGTATATTGCGTCATCCGGAAGGATTTGGCCACAGTAATAGCAGAATTTTATTTCAGATGGAGGGGGAGGTGTTTCGTAGGGTTCTTCTCTGACTTCTATGGGAACAGGCATACTTTTTTGTCTCCTCAGAAGATAATAGAATAATGTGAGACTTATTGGGTAGATTGGCTCAACCAGCGAGAGAAGCACTACTCTAAAGAATTCTTTGATCCAAATTTGATAATAAAAGCGGTGGAAAGATAGTGTTAGAACATCTATTAGCAGATTGACTATAATAAAGATTACAAAAAACGCAAATAAGAGGAAAAATGTTTTCATCCACATATTATCTGTTAGTTCTTTACTTCTCTTTAAACCATCAAAAACCCCTAAATTTTCTAAAACTATAGCTGGAACAGCTAAACTGAAAATCACAGCCATCATTACTCCCGGAAAGATCAGAAGAATTAAGCCGACCGCTATTAATGTTCCCGTTATGAAACTCACAGTTAAAACGCGTCCAAAAAGGTGAAGTGTCGGAGCGAGACTATTTTTTATGTCGGCTTTCTTTCCTTCCAGAGTATCGGAAACAAATTTAATGATTAGGCTGTTTCCCACATTCATTATCAGCCAGCTTATGAGAAATAGAATACAAAGAACCGTTATCGTTTGAGCCCCGTAATTAATTAGCCAATTGAAAAGTTTATCTGCTGATTCGTATGGTGGAGCGAATGGCGGCGTGAGAACATTTACTGCGCGCATCAGCATTGAATTAACTATGTTTAGGAGCAGGAAGATTACAAAAAAGATCCCTATGTTTTCTAGGTAAATGGAAAGCGACCTATCTAAAATTTCTAATACGGAGATTTCATGAGACATGGCAGTGGGTTTCAATTATAGACACCATTTAAGAGACTTTTATATCTCATTTAGTAGTGCAGATACAAAAAATTTGTTGCTTTAAATTCAATACTTAGCCAAAAATGGAAGAGAGACCCTGAAAATTTTCATTTTCGTGAACTTTCTCTCCTCATTTTTATCATATTCTGCTACAAATCGAATTAAGGTGATTATCTCCCATTCAAGCTAGGTTGGAGCGCTACGTCTGGAACCACTAATCTTTACTCTCTTGACGTACCTATATGCTTGTAGAGCGGCCATCGCTCCCTCCCCAACAGCCGTTGCGACCTGCATTCCCCCGCATGTGCAGTCTCCAGCTGCGAAAACTCCTTCAATGTTTGTTGATTGAGACCTATCAACTTTTATGCATCCTCTCTCATCAACGGTGACTCCGGCCTTCTTGACTATGTTTGTGATGGGGACATTACCTAGAATGATGAAGACTCCGTCAACTGGGATTTTTTCTTCGTCACCTGTCTGGTTGATTAGGGTTATAGATTTAACGTATGCGTCGCCATTTATCGACTTGACTCTTGCATCTTTAAATTCTATATTTTTTGTTTTTCGGCATTTCTGGAGAATATCATCTTCAATCTCCGCTTTTTCGCCATGATTTATTATGGTAATTTTCTTTGCGAAATTTGATAGGTACAGTGCGTCTTCTAGTGCTTCGTTATTTAGGCCGACAACTACTATCTTCTTATTCTTGAAGAAGGGTGCATCGCAAATTGCACAGTAGGATACCCCGCGACCAAGAAATTCGGTTTCACCTGGGACTTTAAGCTTTTTTCTCTGCGTTCCAGTTGCAATTATAATGCTGTAAGCATAATACTTGCTATTTCTCGTAGTAACAGATTTAAGAATGTTCTTTAGTTCCATATCCAATGCTTTCTCCGGAAACTTTATTTCCGCCCCAAAGGTTTCCGCCTGCTTAAGCATTCTATTAACCAGCTCAAAACCGGAAACGCCATCTGGGAATCCGGGAAAATTCTCTATTAATGGCGCTTCAATCGCTCTTCCACCAGGCGCATTAGCCTCCAAAACAAGCGTTTTCATACCCAGTCGCGAAGCATAGATGGCGGCTGTTAAACCTGCAGGTCCGCCACCGACAACTATAATATCGTAAATTTCACCTTTTTCCATACCTCATCCAATTAGCAATTCTGAGGAACCTCTATTAAAGAATGATGCATCTTACCTTAGCTTTTCGGAATCTTTATACCGTGAAAGCTTACACATATTTTAATGGTTTAAAAACTGGGGAGGGTTTATTTTTATATTTCACTTAAGATAGAATTTCCTTAAAAATAATTTAGATGCAGGTGTTTGAATTTGGTTGGAGTGAGCGTTGAGGAGTATCTTGAGAATAAAGCGAATATTTTAAGGTTGCATAGTATTAGATCCACCACTAAAGCTAAGTCGGGTCATCCAACGAGCTGCCTCTCAAGCGCCGAGATCATTGCAACCCTCTTCTTTAACGTGATGAATATAGATCCAAAACACATGGATTACTTAGACAACGATGAATTCGTTTTATCGAAGGGTCACGCTGCACCCATCCTGTATGCGGCTCTGGCTGAAGCTGGCGTAATACCCCGGGACAAGCTCATGACTTTGAGGGAATTTGATTCAGAGCTTGAGGGGCATCCGGTTCCAAGGATTAAGGGCATACGGGTTGCGACTGGATCGCTCGGTCAGGGCTTATCTATAGGCTTAGGCATGGCTTATGCTAAAAGACTTTTGGGCATAGATAGGCGCGTTTACGTTCTGCTTGGGGACGGAGAGGTTGCTGAGGGCTCAATCTGGGAAGCATTAAACCTAGCTGGGAAGCTTAAGATGTCGAATCTTGTGGCAATATTAGATATGAATAGGCTTGGGCAGAGCGAGCCTACAATGTTTCAGTGGGATTGGAGAGCTTACGCCGAGAGAGTTAAAGCGTTCGGTTGGAATGTTACCGTATGTGATGGACATGACGTTAAAGATTTAATTAGAGCGTTTGATGAAGCAAAGAAATCCGATAAGCCCTTCTTCATAATCGCTAAGACCGTCAAGGGCAAGGGAGTGAGCTTTCTGGAGAACGTGGAGGGAAGACATGGGAGGGCACTAAGCGAGGAGGAGCTGAATAAAGCGGAGAAGGAGATACTCCCAAAAATAAAAGATATCGACTTTCAGCCACAAAACTTCATAGAGGCTAAGGTTCCTATCGAACCGCAAAAGAAGTACTCGATTAAAACCGATTATAAAATCGGAGATATGGTCGCGACCAGAGTGGCTTTCGGCAGAGCCCTCGTGAAGCTTGGCGAGCAGAACGACAAGGTGGTTGTTTTAGATGGCGACGTAAAGAACTCAACTTTCACGATCTACTTCTTTGATAAGTTCCCGGAAAGAAGCATACAATGCTACATTGCTGAACAGAATATGGTCGGCATGGCCGTAGGGCTTCAAACACAGGGCTTCGATGTCTTCTTATCATCGTTTGCATGTTTTCTCACAAGAGCCTATGATCAGATAAGAATGGCCACGTATTCTAGGGCGAACTTGAAAATAGCTGGTTCCCACGCGGGCGTTTCCATAGGTAAGGATGGGCCATCCCAGATGGGTTTGGAGGATCTGGCGCTCTTCCGCGCCTTATTTGGCAGCATTGTTCTTTACCCATGCGACGCTGTTAGCGCCGAGAAACTTACATGCGAAATGGCGAATTATGAGAATATATCCTACATTAGGACAACTAGGCCGAAGACTCCGGTGATATATGATAACAGTGAGGAATTTCATATCGGCGGCTCTAAGGTTCTCAGATGGAGTAAAAATGATGAGGTAACTGTTGTTGCGGGCGGGGTGACCGTACATGAAGCACTAAAGGCCTACGAAAAATTGAAGGCTGAAGGCATCAACATTAGAGTTATAGACTGCTATTCGGTAAAGCCCTTAGATGCTGAAACCCTAATTAAAGCCTCTGAGGAAACAAAGCACATAATAACCGTTGAAGACCACTATCCTGAGGGTGGAATAGGCGAGGCCGTAGCAGCTTTAGGATTAAAGCCACATATATTAGCCGTTAGAAGGATGCCGCATTCAGGTGAGCCGGAAGAGCTTCTAGCAGAACAGGGAATAGATGCCGCCGGAATAATTAAAAAAGTTAAGGAGTTAGTTGGGTAGCGGCGGTCGATCACCATCCTATAGATTCGAGAAACTTAAGCGCTATAAGCGTGTGTCCAATTGAGGTTGGATGGACACCGTCATTCATGGTCCATTGGCAGGTTGGCCTTTTATTCACGGCTTCCTTGAAGGCTGAGTCCAAGGGAACCAGCATCGCTTTATACTCTTCAGCTAGGCTACGTATGATACGGTTGTAGGGTGAAATATCCACATTTCTTTTATTTAAATCCTCTGAAGCAACATAAAATATTTCAAACATTATAATTTTAGCGTTTGTTTCTTTTCTTGCTCTATCCAATATCTCTCTGTAGGATTCTTCGAAACTTTCCAGAGTTCTGTTTAACAGCTTATCTTTTGTAGCGTTGTTTATTCCTATGTATATTGAGAGCCAATCCGGCTTCTCATCTATAACATCTTTGCTCCATCTTTCAGCTAATCCTTGAACTGTATCCCCACTTATGCCCTTATTAATCCATAGGATATTTCTTTCCGGATATTTGGCGACCGTAAGGTTGTAGGCTATGTAGACATAACCATTCCCAAGTGGTGGAAACTCTTTTCTTCGTCCACAATCCGTTATGCTATCGCCAATAAAAACTATCTTCTCACCAGATTTCAGCAGGAATCTATTCATCCTCTTTCACTCCCAAAAGATGTTCTCCTTCCCCTAACTAGAAAAGATGTAGACGAAACTAAATTTATGGCAGAGCAATCTTTATTGCCTGAACTGGACATTGGGTTTCACAGGCTAGGCATTGGATGCATTCTGACTCTCTAACTGGATCCGCTTTTCTTTCTGAGGTGGGGTGGCCCGGTGTGTCAGCCCATTCATAGAGGCTTACTGGGCAGACATCTATGCATGTTCCGCATCCCTCACATAGGTCCCAGTCGACGGCTACGTTTGTTCCGTGTATGCCTAGCTTAGTTGGCGGTTCAACTGGGCCCCAAACGGCATGCCCTTTATGAGAACCAACAACGGTTCGGTTTTTCTGGAAATCTGGATCTATAGGCATTTAAATCGCCACAATGTAATCATGAAGAGGCTTCACGTATTTTAGTGTTTTTATGGCGCCTTCTCCAATAGAACCCTCACATTAAGCTTTCTCAGTCCCCTCAAAATCACTGCTTCGCATCTGCATCCATGTCTTTTTTCCGCTAGAATTCCCTGAAGATCTTCTATTCTATCTATACGTTTGTTATCGAATTCAATTATTATGTCGCCCCGCTTTATACCTGCCTTATCAGCTGGGCCATCGGGCGTAACCCTTACAACAAGCACTCCGCGCTTAACTGGTAAGCTATAGTATTCAGCGATCTGCTGGTTTAGGCTTACACCAACTATGCCGAGCCAAGGTCTTGTATAGGAGCCATAAGTTATTATGTCTTTAGCAATTTCTTTTGCAATGTTTATTGGTATTGCGAAGCCGATTCCCTGAGCAAACGGGATTATAGCGGTGTTTATTGCAATAACTTCGCCATCAACATTAACTAGGGGGCCTC
>CAZWWD010000026.1:5933-14587 GCA_964637155.1 uncultured Candidatus Bathyarchaeia archaeon | reverse complement strand
TTCTCGGATCTCCTGAAACCGGGAACCTGCATTCCTGAGTCAACAAGCTGTTTAGCGATAGTTTTTGGATCTAATCCTCCGACTTCAAGCCAGACCCGTGAGAAAACAATACAGAAGGAAATAAGCATTACGGCATAAATTGCGTATCTTACTGGATTTTCTAGGACATCCATAAAACCTCTTGGAGATGTAACGTAATATGCTAATCCGCCTATGGGCTGAGGAGTGCCTCCCGGAGTATATTCGAAATCACCTAATAGTTTAATCCATGGACTTAAACTCGTATTGTAGCGGTAATTATTCCATAATATCTGCGCTATCATGTATATGTTTCCAAAGAGTGCTGATGCAAATATAACTGGTAAGTTGGAAACATAGAGAAGATTGATCGGATATCTTCCCCTGAAGCCTCTAAAGCGCGAGTGAGCTATGGGTATTTCAACTCTAACTCCCTGGGCGTAAATGCAGAACAGGAATATTCCTATTGTCAATATTAGGCCCAGTATACTTGGATCATTTCTGGGTCTTATGAATAAGCTACTTAGGGAGCCTCCAGTAACTAATGTTTGGATGATGGCTGAAATTATTCCCCTATATTTTGCAGGATCGCTTAGGGATGGCATGGTTGAGAAGCAGTCTAACATTATGCGTTGCGCCACGCCGGCTAAAATAAATAGGCTTATGCCGCTTCCTATACCCCAACCCTTCTGAATCATCTCGTCCAAGAGCATGACAATTAGCCCGGCGAAGATGAGCTGTATAAATATTATTACTGCCTGTTTGGCGTTTATGTTACCGAAGAGTCCGCTTAGCAGATAAGCCGATGCTTGAACAATAGTCATAATTATTGAAAAGACCTTATTTGCTCCTGTAAATAAGGCTCTATCTTCTGGATCAGAAAAGTCGACGTCTATGAAGCCCGAAGCTGCAAGTAGCTGCAATATTAAGCCGGCTGTAACTATTGGACCTATACCTAGCTCCATTAATGTACCTCTGCTTGAAGCAAAAATCACTCTGTAGAATAGTATATCTTCGCCTCGTCCTAAACCGTATAGAGGGATCTCGCTCATAACAAGGTAAACTATTAGAGCAATAGCTGTCCAAAGTATCTTTTCGTTAAAGCTAACTCTGCGCTCAGGAGCCTTAATCTCCGGAATGAATTGTATTATTGGCTGGAAAGCTTTTAGGAAACGGCTAGCCAAATTTTCCCCTCAACATGCTCTGAATTTATAATATTTAAATTTACCATAAATATTAAGGTTGAGTTCAGCTTGCAACCTTAATTTTTTCCATTTCCTTCTCCGCTATTATTTCCCCTCCAGCCTCATTAATCTTTCTTAGAGCTATCTTAGTGTAGAATGGAACTTTAACTCTAACAGGCAATGTTATTTTTCCTTCACCAAGTAGCTTATTGTATCCCAGCTTCTCTAAGTCTATGAATATTTTTTCACCCTTCTTAGTTTTTGGCGCCATCTTTACGATGAGCTCTTCAAGCTCTTTCAAGTTTATACATCGGATATCTCTTCTAAGGCTTTTGGGAGAGAAAAAGCCAACTTTACCGAAATAGTCTGGTTCATACCTTAGGACCCATGACCAACCATGTTTGTGTCTACCGGCTTTCCTCTCGCCTTTTGAACCGCTCTTTCTATGCTGGCCGACCCTACCATAGCCACATGTTCTGGAGCCACGTTTTTTCCGTATTTTCCTAAGCCTATGCGGCATGCTAATTAACACCTCAAGGAATATCATGCCATTCTCTTTAACAAATCGTTTATTGCTTCACCCCTATATCCGGTTACACCACCGCTCTTCCAACTCTTTTTTATGCTACCTTTATAACCCTTACTCGGCGGGTGGAGACGGAAAACAGGTTTGATTCCTGGAAGCTTATTAAATTCAACCTTAAGATTGTATATGGCTTCAGCTAAATCATCTATGGATTCAAACCCAAGTCTCTTAACGTATTCATCTGTAAGCTTTTTATTTCCAACCAGTCTTCCCCTTTTCTTTAAAAGTAGTGCTATAACCTCCTTTGAAACTTCACCCCACGTTACTTGATTTTGCACCTTATGAAGCATACCCATATAGGAGGGGCGATTATCAATTAACGTTGCATGACAATTTCGGGTTAAATGAAGTAGCTTCAATGTATCCTCAATCTCTTTTCTAACGTTAATCGTACCGCGAACCCTAACAACCGCCAAGCACTTGTCGCCCTTCTCCACTTTTCCTACCTCACCCAATCTAATGGTGTAATAATTTCATATGTTTTCTTTAAGGCGTCAAAAAGCGCGTAGGCAAATGATGGGACGGTTCTTGTTGGACCATAGCTTCTTGTCCAACAGTCTCTGATTCCAGCAAGCCTGAGAATTACCTTGGCGACCTCGCCGGCAACTAAACCTAGACCTCTAGGTCCAGGTATAAGCTTAATTTTCACGGCGCCGCATTTTCCAACAACTTCAAATGGAAGCGAATGCGGTTGACCGCAACCGCATTCCCAGCTTCCACAACCCCTACGAATAATTGTGATGTTTAAACGCGCATCTTTCGCTGCCTTCTCTATGGCGGTTCGCACTTGCGTAGCTTTGCCTGACCCTATGCCTAAATATCCGTCTCTGTTTCCGACGGCAACTATAGCTTTAAATCTAGACTTCTCACCAGCATCAGTCTGTTTTTGCACTAAACTTATGTTTATGACTTCTTCCTCAAGATTTGGGACAAGCATATTCACTATTTGCGGCTCACTTATCTTGAAGCCGTTGGCGAAGATCTCCTCTAAGGAGGATATTTTCCCCTCTAACACCATTCTGCCAAGTCTTGTGCGGGGAACCCATTCTTCTGATTCTTCGGTTCCACTGGGCCTTTCACTCAAAGCATATCACGCTCGTAAACCATTCTTTTGAACAGCATCACACTTATTTAAACTTTCAAAGAAACAATACAGATAATAAATTTAAACTTATCTTTTTTCTAAGCAGGATCAAACGATTTTGGTTAATTCCGCTTCTTAGAGATATAAAGAATTTTCTCCTCATTTTCATTCATTATCCTCATCAGCATTAGCATGTAAGATGGAAGGCTCCTGCAACATTTCGTCCAGATTTTAGTAAGTCATTGAACGTCTTATAAGCTTCTTTTGTGGGTTTAGCTATCAATTCAATTTTTCTAGTTTTCAGTAATCTTTTAACTTCCTCATCAACTTTAACAAGCCCGAAATATCCGGTTCCAATTACCAGAACTTCTGGGGGAGGCTTGTGCTCGAGAATCTTCTTCAAGTCTTCAACATAGATTTTATGCCCTTCCCTTCTCCACCAGCCATCAATAACCTTTTCAGGAAAAACTATTACATCGCTTGTATAACGTCTCCCATTAATGACCATTACGCCAAAACCATATGAGTCTATCATCGAGCCTCCACCGAATATACTGACTTTCAATAGTCTATAAGTAATTTGCTGAATCCACCCTTCCATAAAATTATGCGATAAATAACTGCGGAGAGAAATATTTATATTCTCTGCATCGTTATGACCATAAAAAATTTGGGCGTGTGCTTAACAATGAAGGAGCCAATTAAGTGGGTTGTTGAAGATCCTGAAAAGAAGAACGTCTTTTGGCCGTCTGAAGAGATGAAGAAGAGAGCTTGGGTTAGCGACGAAAAAATATACGAGGAGGCCGCTAAGGATCCGGTTTCATGGTGGGCGAAGCTCGCTAAAGAGGGCATAACATGGTTTAAGGAGTGGACTGAAACATACGTTTGGGAACCACCATTCTATAAGTGGTTTGTGGGTGGAAAACTAAACATATGCTATAATGCCGTCGACAGACATATTAAAACTTGGCGTAGAAACAAGGCTGCCATAATATGGGAGCCGGAGCCGCCGGATGAGCCGCATAGAATCCTAACATACTATGACCTTTATAGAGAAGTCAACAAATTTGCGAACGTCCTCAAAAGTCTAGGCGTAAAGAAGGGTGACAGGGTCGGCATATACCTACCTATGATCCCTGAGGTCATAATTGCAATGCTTGCCTGCGCGCGTATAGGCGCAGTGCACAGCGTTGTTTTCTCGGCTTTTAGCGGGCAATCACTTAGAGACAGAATGCTTGATGCGGAGGCAAAGCTTCTAATCACCGCCGATGGGTATTATAGGAGAGGTAAAGTTATCAACCTTAAAGCTAATGCTGACATAGGTGTTGAGGGCACTTCAATAGAGAAGGTTGTTGTCGTCAAGCGTCTTGGAAAAGAAGCGGGATTAAACGTCAATATGGTTGAGGGGCGGGATTACTGGTGGCATGAGCTCATGGAGAAGGCTGAACCCTATTGCGAACCAGAGGCTTTAGATAGCGAAGACCCACATTTCATACTTTACACAAGCGGGACAACCGGTAAACCTAAGGGAATTGAACATCACGTTGGGGGATACGCTGTGCAAGCCTACTGGACGACGAAATGGGATTTTGACTTACACGACGATGACTTATTCTGGTGTACAGCTGACATAGGATGGATCACTGGGCACACCTACAACTGCTATGGACCGCTAATGAATGGCGTAACATTCCTAATTTATGAGGGGGCGCCGGATTATCCGGCTCCGGATAGATGGTGGCAGATAATCGAGAAATACGGTGTAACAGTGTTTTACACGGCTCCCACAGCGATAAGAATGCTTATGAGGCTCGGTGACGAATGGGTTAAGAAGCATGATCTAAGCACTCTTAGAATTCTCGGAACAGTTGGAGAGCCAATAAATGAGGAAGCCTGGCTATGGTACTTCAATGTCGTTGGAGGAGGCAGATGTCCAATAATCGACACATGGTGGCAGACTGAAACCGGAGCAACCCTGATTAACTCGCTGCCCGGTATAGGCCCATTCATACCTACAGTGGCCGGCAGACCCTTCCCAGGCACTAAATTCGCTATTCTAACGGAGGATGGGAAGCCTACAGGCATAGGGGAGGGCGGATACCTAGTCCAGATGTCGCCTTTCGCGCCCGGCATGTTTAGAACAATCTATAAGGATCCTGAAAGATTTAAGCGACAATACTTTAGCGTTTACGGTGAAAAAATTTATTATACTGGCGACGGAGCCTACATTTACGATGAGATAGGTAACATAAGGATTACTGGAAGAGTCGATGACGTGATGAAAGTTGCCGGACACAGGCTATCTACAGCCGAAGTAGAAAACGCTATAGCTCAGCATCCAGCAGTGGTTGAAAGCGCCGTTGTCTCGGCTCCGCATGACATTAAGGGCGAAGTACCAGTGGCATTTGTCGTGCTTAAGCCCGGGTATAAGCCAACCAGCGAACTCGAAGCGGAGCTGAAGAGGCAGGTTGATAAGGTTATAGGCCCAATTGCTAGGCCGAACAGAATAATATTCGTTGATGATCTACCGAAAACCAGAAGCGGAAAGATTATGCGTAGAATTCTCAAGGCTCTGCTGAGAAACCAGCCTATAGGCGATACAACAACTCTCATGAATCCGGAATCAGTTCAAATGTTGAAAGAGAAGGTAGGATACAAAGAGACCCAATAATAATCAAGAATTTTTTCATCATCACCTTAAACTTTTTGCTTTTTCTCGACTTATTCAAGTGGTCTTAGTAGCTTTTTTGGATCTGAAAACTTTATTTTTATTCAAAAACGAATAACTTTTATCTGTATTCTTACATTCGTAGTGTGAATATGTAAAAGCAAGCTGGGGAAGGATGAGTTAAGCGTTGGGGAGAGCTGAAAAAATAATTGGGCATGGAACATGGTATGATAAGATGGCTCTCAAAGTGATTGAGCGAGAGCGTAAGTTAGGCAGAAGCCTAGATATTATTAGGGTTGAGAGCGGGGTAGCCGCCTCAGGCATCCCGCATATAGGAAGCGTATCTGAGGTCACAAGGAACTATGCTATTTCACTAGCGATTAAAGAGCAGGGATATAAGTCTGAGTTTATAGTTTTCTCCGACAATAAGGATGGCTTAAGAAGCGTTCCCGCTGGATTACCTAAATGGCTGGAGAATCACCTAGGAAAACCCGTCACGGACATACCGGACCCGTTCGGCTGCCATGACAGCTATGGAGACCACATGGTTCATTTACTGCTCGAGGCATTAGATAAGCTTGGCATAGAATATAAATTCATGACTGCCGTTGAAGCCTACAGGAGCGGCTTACTTAACAACGAAATAAAGGACATTCTAGAGAATGCTAAACGCATAGGCGAGATCATACGTGAGGAAACCGGCCAAGAAAAATATTTGGAGGTACTTCCATACTTTCCAGTTTGCGCTTCCTGCGGAAGAATATATACTACAAAAGCATACGAATTCCTACCTAAAGAGAATAAGGTGCTATATGTGTGTGAGGGGATGGAGGTTAAGGGAAGATGGCTGGAAGGCTGCGGATATAAGGGTGAAGCTGACTACACTAAGGGTGAGGGAAAACTGAGCTGGAAGGCTGGGGAGTTTGCGGCTAGATGGCGGGCGTTAGGAATAAGATTTGAGGCTTATGGGAAAGATATATCTGACTCAGTCAGAGTGAACGATAGAATCTCACGTGAAATACTGAAATATGAGCCCCCGCTCCATGCACGATACGAAATGTTTCTTGACAAGAGCGGAAGAAAAATTTCTAAATCAACTGGCAACGTATTCACCCCGCAAGTCTGGTTCCGTTACGGCTCCCCACAGTCCATGCTTCTGTTAACGTTAAAGCGGTTTGTTGGAACAAGAAACATATCCGTCACGGACATACCGCGCTACATGAATGAACTAGATGAGCTAGAGGACATATACTTTGGCAAAGTTAAGGTTAGCGATGTAATGGAGGAAGCTAAGCTAAAGGGATTATACAAATACTGTTGGTTAATGAAGCCTCCTAAAAAGCCGAGTATCCATGTACCCTACAACTTACTAACCTACTTAGCTAAGGTTGCGCCGGAAAATTCGGAATTTGATTTCATAATAGAGAAACTGAAAGATTACGGGTATATTAGGGATGAAAGCGAGGTTACTGAGGATTTAAAGAGGCGGATTGAATACGCCCTCAACTGGGTTAGAGATTTTGAGGAGATAACTGGGGCTTCAGTTGAATTAACCCCGAACGAAATGAATGCGATAAGGCAGCTCATCCAGCGGATTGAAGCTGAGAGTGAAGCTGAAAAGATTCAAAGCGCTATTTTCGAGGTGGCTAGACAAAACAATCTGAAGCCCAGAAACTTTTTCAGAACACTTTATAGAATACTTTTGGGCGCATCCTCTGGACCGAGATTAGGTCCATATATAATTGCTATGGGACGAAGAAACGTGATAGAGGCTTTACAGAGGAGGCTTGAGGAGGCCAAGAAAGCTTAGGTTTTAATTTTATTTGGTAAGTCTTCTATCTTAACTTCTATCTGACTTTTGCTTCGCATATCCCTTAAAACAACTTTTCCTTCCCTAATTTCTTTGGGTCCAACTATGATTGTGTGAGTTATTCCCCTTCTACTTGCATCTGATAGGGAACGTGCTAGAGAACGCCTCATGGTTTCCATCCTAGCTATTATATTGCTTCTCCTAAGCATGGCGGATATTTTAAACGCTTCAGCTATGGTGCTTTCGTTAACTGGAATCACGAGAACCCTTGCGGTTTCCGACTTTGGCGGATTAACGCCCTGTTTTTCCATCGCCAACATTATTCGGTCCATCCCTAATGCCACCCCAACAGCAGGCATTTCAACGCCGAAAAGGTTTATGAGCTTATCGTATCTCCCACCGCCCCCAACAGCAATATTTAATTCGGGAACATAGGCCTCAAAGATTATTCCAGTGTAGTATTCTAAGCCTCTAGCGAAGCCCGCCTCAAAATATAAATTCGCTCTCAAATCACCGTATTCAATTAGATCGATGATTTTACTCATGTTATTCAAGGAATTAATGGCAGCCGGGTAATCTTTCACGGCCTCAGAAATCTCATTGACAACCAAATTCTTGTTGTTTCCTCTTATCTCAAAGAGAGACCTTAAGGTTTCTAGACATTTGCCTGATGCACCATATTCCTCAGCGAGTTTTAGGGCTCTATCCCTCTCCTTCTTATCCAGTAGCTGCATAATTGTGTTTTGTTCATTCTCCAATATCCCTTCGCTCTCAAAAATGCCACGTAGAATCCCCATATGATTGACTTTTATCATGAAATTTTTTAGGCCTACGGAGCCTAGAAGGTCTCCTGTTAGGCTGAGGATTTCAGCGTCTGCTTCAGGATTACTTGAACCTATTAGCTCATAGTTTGCCTGCCAAAATTCACGGTATCTTCCAAGCTGGGGTTCATCGTAGCGGTATAGGCTTCCAACAGAGAACAATCTTATTGGCTTTGGAGCACTAACCATTTTGGTTGCAACAAGCCTAGCTATGGATGCTGTAAATTCAGGTCTCAAGGCAACCTTTCTTCCGCCTAAATCCTCAAAAACATACATACGTTTTCTGTTTTCCTCGCCGATTTTAGCGGCTAAAAGCTCATAGTGTTCGATTACTGGCGTAATAACTTCGTCATAGTCATATAGTCTAGCCAGCCTTCTAGCGGTTTCCTCTATGAATCTAAGCTTCCAAGCGTCCTCTGGAAGGAAGTCTCTCATTCCACGCACGGTTTGACGGAAACTTGGACGCAAATAAGTCAGCCCCAT
>CAZWWD010000026.1:0-5833 GCA_964637155.1 uncultured Candidatus Bathyarchaeia archaeon | reverse complement strand
AATTTCTTAAACATAATGTTTTGGACTCAGGAGCGGGAAAAGATCGTCATCCAACTTTTTCGTCCACGTACCTCGATCTCCTCATCGTCCAAGAGAATTAAGTGGAAAAGAGGATATGAACGTTTCGCAGAACATTAGTGAAACTTAAGAATTTTTAGGGCTCGGGATTACATGCTTCTGGTTTTCTCGTACATTTTTTCCAGCGTCCAGCGTATTGCTGACCGCAGCTCCCGTTCTCTGCGGGGTGTAACATTCCTAATGATTATCTCACGGATTACATTTCCATCAGTCCTAACGTCAAATGAGAGAGCTTCATCCGGCATGAGCTCTCCTCTTTTAACTGCTTCTTGATCAACATCACGCATTTTAGCTAAAACTTTTTCAATCAAAAATGCCTCGAAGGGTGGAGTATTAACATAGAATACTTTGTCTGCTTCCGGGATCACGCTTACAGTTCCATCTTTAACGTAGAGGTTTGCTAGAACTTCGCCTCCACTAGTCTTTAATGGAATAACCTTTGCTTCCTCCCCAAGTGGGGTGGACGGTGCTATGGTTTTAACTGTTTTCGGCGGGGCTATTTCCTCAACTTTTCTGAAGCTTTTCTCGAGCAGAAGGTTATTAACGAATTCTAGGAGAAGCTTTAATCCTCCAATCTCGGCTTCAAGATCCTTTATTCTCTTTTCTAGGATTTCTCGGAGTTCAGCTACCTTTTTTAGTTTTTCCTCCTCCATCTTAAAAACTTCCGAAAATTATCAGATGGCATCACTATGCCTCAACTATAATGTGGAAAAACCCCGATATATTTTTAATTATTGGTTGACAAAATATTTTTAGGTGCATTTAATGCAGATAAGCGTTTACATTCTGGTTGAGGTTGAAAGAGGGGAGCCATGGCGTATAGCATCTGAAATATCGAGGATTGAGGGGATTAAAACGGCGCATGCTGTAACCGGACAATATGATGTTATAGTTTATGCGGAGCTTGATAGTCTAGAAACACTAAAAGATGTTATAAAGAAGATTCATGGAATAGATGGGGTTCAGCATACTCAAACGGCTGTCTGCATACCATAATAAAAGAAGATTGAAATAAACACTTTTATCTTTATTTTTTATTTTTGGATCATTAGCAATTAATTTTCCAAAAAATAACAGAACAAATTATGGAATGGAGGAAAAATGTTGAATGAAGGTTTATTAGCAGCTATTGTGGACACATCTAAGAGCCCTTACGCAAGGCTCTATCCAGTTTCTATTAGAGATGTCCACCTAGAAGACGATTTTTGGGCGCCCAAACTTAAAATTATTCGAGAGATCACGATACCATCGCAGTATAAGCTGCTTGAAGATACTGGACGAATTTTCAATTTTCGTAGGGCTTCAGGGAAGGAGAAGGGCAGATATCAAGGTTTATTCTTTAATGACTCCGATGTTTACAAGTGGTTGGAGGCTGCCGCCTTTTCATACGCCTATAATCCAGATCAAAGTCTACTTCACAAAACAAGAAAGCTAATCGATGAAATTGCTGCAGCGCAGGATAAAGATGGATATCTCAACACATATTTTACATTTGAGATGAGGGATGAACGATGGAAAAATCTGAGAGATATGCATGAGCTTTACTGCGCTGGGCATCTGATACAGGCCGCCATAGCCTTTTATCGGGCTACTGGCGAAAGAAAGCTTCTTGATGTTGCATGCCGTCTCGCTGATCACATCGCCAACATTTTTGGACCGGATAAACGTTTGGGTGTTCCGGGGCACCCGGAGATCGAAATGGCTTTGGTGGAGCTTTATCGAACAACGGGGAGAAGGGAATATCTGGAGCTAGCAAGCTTCTTTATTGATAATCGTGGAAGAGGAATTATCGGCGGTAGCCTTTATCATATTGATCATAAGCCCTTCCGCGAATTGGATGAGGTTGTTGGTCATGCTGTTCGAGCGCTTTACCTAAACTGTGGCGCAACAGACATTTATCTTGAAACCGGCGACCAAACTCTCTTTGCCGCCCTTATGAGGCTTTGGCGTAACATGACTGAAAAGAAGATGTATGTAACTGGCGGTGTAGGCGCGCGGTATGAGGGGGAAGCCTTCGGAGATGATTATGAGCTACCAAATGTTAGAGCTTATGCGGAAACGTGTGCAGCCATAGCGAATTTTATGTGGAATTGGCGGATGCTCTTAGCAACCGGTGAGGGAGCGTTCACTGATATAATGGAGCTAACCTTATATAATGGAATCCTATCAGGTCTGTCGCTTGACGGCGAACACTATTTTTACGTTAATCCCTTGGCGGATAGGGGCGGACATAGACGGCGGGAATGGTTTAGGTGTGCATGCTGTCCACCGAATATAGCTCGCCTACTAGCTTCATTACCAGGCTACTTTTACAGTACATCCAAGGACGGAATATGGGTTCACTTGTATGCTAAAAATGTGGCGAAAATAAGGTTGGGTGAGAACCTTGTGACCTTGACGCAAAACACGAATTACCCCTGGAATGGAGAAGTTGAAATCACCATCAACCCCGAAGAGAAATCGGTTTTCAGCCTCTATCTTCGTATTCCAGGATGGTGTAGAAAGGCTAACATTAAAGTAAATGGAGAAAACCTGGAGATTGGGGTGCAGCCTGGGAAATACTTTGAAATCAACCGTTTATGGAGGAAAGGAGATAAGGTGCATCTGTCGCTAGAGATGACTATTGAAAGAATAGTCTCTCACCCCTATGTCATAGAGAATAATGATAGGGTTGCTTTGAAGCGGGGTCCAATAGTATACTGTCTGGAGAAAGCTGATAACCCTGAATTTGATGTTTGGGATATGCTACTGCCGGATGACGCGCGTTTAAATGCTGAGTGGATGCCAAACATGTTAGGCGGTGTAATGGTTATACGTGGAGAAGCCTTAGCGATTGATGCTGAAAAATTTGAGGAAACGCTGTATCTGTCTAAAACCGATGTCAGATACAAGTTTCGTAGAGTGAAGTTTACGGCGATACCCTATTATGCATGGGCTAATCGAGAAGAGGGACCTATGATTGTCTGGATAAGGTCTCCTGAAAAACTAACTTAACATGCTTAGTTGGTTAAGTTTTCCAATGAATGTTCCATCAAGCAGGTAAATTTCAGCTTCATCGAGAAGAACGCTTCCGGATCGCAGGATTGGGCCTAGAAAATCTCTGAAGATCGTGTCTCTGGCTATTGAGGATTTATTTATCGCTCTTCCACCGAGGAAATCATTGAAGGATGGCATTATCAAAAGATTTTTAACTCTAGGTTCTATAGAAAATTTGGATTTAAGCACTTCCTCCGGATCTTCGCTTCTTTTAAATTTCACTTTGTAATGTCTAAGTATGGACCGCGTGAGCACTGTCTTATCGCATGGAGCTCTAACCCAAACTTGGTTGGTTATGCGGAAACCAATTGGATCTTTAAAGGTTATGGTTGGATGAATGTGCCCTATAATTAGGGTTTCGCAACCTAGCATTTTGATATCTGGCCATGTGTGACCATGGAATAATCCGACGTCGCCGATAATTATCCCTTTTTGGGGCGCTAAGTCAACGCTTCTAGGCAGTAGAACCTCTATGTTTCCATCATGGTTGCCTGGCACAACTTTTATCTGGGGGATTTTCTCGCTGAGCTTCTCGAAGAAGGCGGGTATATCACGCCACTCTTCAAGCTCAATTTTTTCAATAGCATGTTTAATGTCGCCTAAGACTATTAGGCAGTCTGGTTTCTCCATTGATATTATGTGTTCAAGTCTTTTCAGAAGTTTGGTTGTTTGGGATGGAATATGAACTCCCTCATCTGAGAGGGTTGCTTCCCAACCTAAGTGTATGTCAGCTATGACTAGAAACTTCTCTGTTCCATCATCTATTAGGAGGGCGGCGTAGGGGCTTACGGGCTTAAGCAGTGTAGAGGCTTTTCCACTCATAGATTAATCGCTCAACTAACTAGATGGCTTTTCAATATTAATTAAAGAAATTATTTCATCAAAAATATTCTTGTTTGCGGATGCTATTATCGAGAAGCGGTTAATCTCGGTGAGCGGAATATTCGGGATTTCTTCACCATTAGGCTGGAGGAGAACGCCGCCTGCCTCCTTGATTATTAGCAATCCAGCCGCGAAATCCATAGTTCTGAGCTTTCCGCGCAGATCAATATATGCGTCTAGGAAGCCGGATGCAACGTGACATATTTCTAGGGACGCTGAGCCTAGAGCCCTTAATCCTCTAACCCGCTCTGCAATCGGCGTGATCCTCCTTAATGAGTCTAGGCTTCTGGTGACATTAACGCTTATAATGGATTCGCCGATGCTTTTGAGGGTGGAGGTGCTGATTGGTTTGCCGTTATATTTTGCGCCTTTATCTTTTTCAGCTGCGTATATTCCGCCATTATACAGGTCTATTACTACGGCAGCCTCTAAATCGTTTAACCATTTGGTTGGCGACATAGCGATTGAGGCTGAAGCGAATTTTATGCCTCTCATAGCATTGTTTGTTCCATCAACACCATCGATAATTAAATAAAATTTAGGTGAATCACCAACTCTTTTAACACCACACTCTTCGCCAATAAAGATGCATGAGAAACCTTCATCCCTCAAATATTGGAGGGCAGCTCTCTCAGAAACATTATCTATGAGCCTTGTTTCATCCCCTCCGAAACCTGATCCAACGATTTTTTTAGCTTCAGCTGTTCCAAGCAGTGGATGGACAGCTGAATAAATTTTCTTGGCGAGCCCCGTTAAAAGATTAATTTTCCAGCTCATTTGCTCACCAGCGGAGGAAATTCTCGTTCGATTAAATGGTTCCGGACTCCCAGCTTGATATGTATTTTTTCTGCTCTTCGGTCAGCTCGTCGATCTCTATGCTCATGGACTTTAGTTTTAGTTTCGCAACCATCTCATCGATCTCTTTAGGCACCCTATAGACTTTAGGCTCCATGCGCGGGTTTCTGGCTAAATATTCGACGCATAGGGCTTGATTTGAGAATGACATATCCATAACCTCTGAGGGATGCCCTTCAGCTGACGCTAGGTTTACGAGTCTCCCTTCGGCTAGGAGATAGATTCTTCTCCCATTTTTCAGCTTATATTCTTCAAGGTTCGGTCTTATGGTTCTCTTTGAAACTGAGATTTCCTCAAGGTCCGGTAGGCTTATCTCAACATTGAAGTGTCCGCTGTTGGCGAGTATCGCTCCATCCTTCATTTTAAGCATATGTTCGCCCCGTATGACAGCTATGTTTCCGGTTGCCGTTACAAATATGTCTCCTATGGCTGCAGCCTCACTCATGGGCATAACTTGGAAACCGTCCATGACCGCTTCAAGCGCACGTAAGGGGTCAACCTCCGTAACTATTACGTTTGCTCCCATCCCCCTCGCTCTGATGGCTAAGCCTCGCCCACACCATCCGTAGCCGCAGACAACAAATCTTTTTCCGGCTAGAAGTATGTTTGTCGCCCTCAGGATTCCATCTATTGAGCTCTGCCCGGTTCCATAGCGGTTGTCAAACAGGTACTTTGTGTACGCATCGTTTACGGCGATTATTGGATACTGGAGAACCCCCTTCTCAGCCATCGCCCTAAGCCTCATAACGCCCGTTGTTGTCTCCTCGGTTCCACCCCTAATATTCTCTAGTGCTTCTCTTCTGGAGGAGTGGATGGTGCTCACTAGGTCTGCTCCGTCATCCAAGGTGATCATGGGCTGATGATCTATAACGCGGTTTATACACCAGTAGTATTCGTCTCGGCTTTCCCCACGCCAGGCGTAAACTTTAATCCCCATCTTAGCTAGGGCGGCTGCAACCTCATCCTGAGTTGAGAGAGGATT
>CAZWWD010000025.1:0-15209 GCA_964637155.1 uncultured Candidatus Bathyarchaeia archaeon | reverse complement strand
AATAAGATTATGACCTATTTAAGAGTTGTTACTCAAAAATGAGTTATTTTTTCGGGCGCTCATGGTTTCAGAATAAAGCTTCATAAAGCTTAAATTCGTTCATCTTAACGTGATGTGGACAATAATTTTAAAAATAAATTTAGAAAAAGGAGGTGATTATGTGTCTAAGGATGAAGAAGTACTGTAGGTTCTCAGGGAAATTAAAGAGCTTCTGGAGCCGAAGCAGCTCCCCCACCGCCTAAGCCTTATGGAGTCTTCTGCTCTAAATCAAGCACTCTTAGCTTGTTCTTAACCTCTTAATAATTTCATCTGGAACCAGCTCTGCTTGAATTTTTTGGTTGTTTCTAATAATGCTTTAATTTTTATTCTTCCACTAAGATGTTGATTCCCCATTTTGAAGGGTTAATTACGCACTCTTGTTTTTTATTGGTTTCTTTTATGCTGATCTTTTCTCCACTTATTAAATCTTTGATAGCTGATGATTTGAAGAAGCTCTGCTTGAATTTTAGATGAACTTGACGGCATAGCGGAGGAGAAAAAACAAAGACTACTTTTCTCCCTTCAGATTCACCCCACTTCACATATACAAATGAATCGCGGCTAGGCTTAGGTGAGACCACTTCCACTTCAAATTGAACCCCAGCCTCATAAACCATCATTCTTAAGAATTTTTCAAAATCAGGCGACCAATTTTTCAGGTAGGGATCTCCAAAGTACGAGCCGCACAGGATTACTTTCCCTTTTCCAACAGGCACTTCAAGAACTAACGCTCCATCCTCATTTTCTGAGAGAATCCTCCCCCGCTCCTTCCGCCAAGGGGTTAACCACTGGGTTGCTTTAAGGGTGATCTCCTCTCCATCTACACGCACCTTTATGAAGGGATCATAGAGGTTGCGGCGTCCAACCTCTGATACTCCACTTAGTTGCGCTATAAAACGGTCTTCAGGATATCGATAGATTCCCTCGGGGCTGAAGGCTCCGCATTCAGACTCGCATAGAAGTGTTCCACCGCTTCTCACAAAATCTGAGAGTGCATCTTCCACAGAGGGTGCGGAGACTATCATGCGAGGTAAAAATAGAATCTTTAATCCTGACAAAACATTGAGGTGTTCTTCTTCTACGACTAGATAGGGGATTGATTGCCTAATTAGTCCCTTAGTGTAGCCTAGTAAACCATTCATACATAGGTTTGCGTTTCCCTCCTGCGCCCAATTTAAATAGTAGGATTGAGGGCTGAACATAACGCCAACTTTAGGTTGAGCAGGCTTATAATTATCCAGCAGTTCTTTGTTTTCTTCAATTATATGACTTGACTTTTTCATAGCGTCTAAACGCTCCTCAGCAAACCCATCATATCCTGAAATACCGAATCCACCTGACTCACACCCGAACACTTCATCTCTCCAGCACCAAAAGAGAATTGTGTTCGCGCCGCATGCTATGCCATTCCATAGCCAACGCTGCTGAGATCTCGCATCCACCGGAGCATAAATGTTGAACCCGTTCACCGATCTGCCTCCCTGAACCTCACTCAGCCACATTAGTTTTTCACGCGCCGCAGATCTCACAAACTCCACTCGAACAGCGAAGTCGGCATCATCCATATTAGCCCACTTCGGAAAACTTGAACAGCCAATTCCATCTAGATCGTCGGCGAAAAACCAATCATTCCCTCTATTCAGAGCATGATCATACCTTGCTATTGAGCCAGGCCAGAGGGGACTTGGGGAGGCAGCATGCACCGTAACTGGATGATTTGGATCTAGAGCCTTTATAATCTTATATCTTGCTCTGCCATGCTGGTTCGCCCTCCAAGTAAGAAAACGCTGAAACGCCATCATCTCTGTGTAGGGGCGGCCTGGAAGCTTCCCAGGCATTACCTCATCGAAGGAGCCATATCGTCTTTTCCAAGCCTTGTTTAATCCTTCAAGCCCACCATACTTATCGCTCAGCCACTTACGGAATGCTGTTAGAGTATGATTGCAAAAGCATACTAATCCATCAGCTTGAACATTCCATCTGAGCTCATTCCAGGCATCCCATCCTATCAAATTTTTGGAGGAACGATATCTCTTAACAACTTCAATAAGGAAACGCTTCATTCTCTCCCACACACCGGGATGATCAAAACACCCTCCCGGCGTGATTCCAAAGTGGCATTCACCACGGTTTGAAGAAACCACCTTATGCCCCATGTGATCTATCATCTCACTTCCCGGAACCTCACGGTGAATCCAGTATGGCTGTATCTCGGCGATTGTGCTGAGGATTACGCCTAAACCGTTTTCTTCTGCGATCTTAATTAGGCGGTCGTAATCATCAAATATGAATTCGCCGGGTTTAGGTTCAACCCAGCTCCATAAAACCCAGAGTTGCACAACATTAAAACCTGACTCTTTTATTCTCCGCATATCTTTCTCCCAGTATCTTTCCTCAGGAAAAGGGGGACGATAATATTGAACACCAAGGTTCATACAATCACTCTCCCCAAGACGACAACTAAAAATAATTATCTTAACTTGGTTTATTTATAAATTGTTTATTTATTATTATTGTTTTTTCGGTGGTGACTGATTCTTTAGCTCTTATTGGAGAGGTATTAGAGAAGTCCAGCTTTAGAACGAATATGGAGAGTATGGAGCCTAGAGATCTTAACTTATATAATTGGATGGAAGAAACATTTGTAAAAGCTAAAGATGATGGTAGGCTATAATGATGGTGTTTTTGATTTGTATTTGAAAAATTGATCTTCACGTTCACACTGTTTACTCAGATGGGAAAGGTTCTGTCAAAGAAGTTCTTGAAGTAGCTAGGCAGAAGGGTCTAAATGGATTAGCTATAACCGACCACAATACGATCGACGGATACTTTGCAGCAAAATCTTATGGGACAGACATTTATATTTTACTTGGCTATGAGGTTACAACTTACGCTGGACACATTCTTGTTTTAGGTTTAGAAAGAACGCCGCCGGCAATCAACCTTGCACCTTACCCTTACGAGCATCTTATGAGATGGGTTAAACGTATGGGCGGATTGGTGTTGGTGGCCACTCTAGATAAAAAGGAAACCGTTGATGACAACAATGCTTTACTCATGAAGATGGAGAAAAGGAAGTCATACAAGACCCTTTAGATGCAAATTGAAGACGGGGGGGAAGTACAGTATAGGTGAAGACAAAGATGAAAAGATTTAAAGATGAAAACAGGATGAGATAATATTGGTGTCTTTTGTGAAGTTTGATCAGGAGATAAAGAATAAGATAGATTTAAATAGCGTCCCAAAACTTGTTGTTGCTTTTTATCATTGCTGGTACGGCACCCCCTCAGGGCCGAGAGGAAAGTGGGAACATTGGAATCATCCTGTTTTTGACAATGCAACCCCCAAACAAAAACAGATCCTCGCATCTATGAACGAACTTAGATTCAAGCTTAACAGAGGGGAAATATTGGAGGCAGAGTTCGCGGAAAAAATAAAAATCCTTCAGAAGGAAGGTGAGAAGGTTATTCCAGTACATGATCCGGAAAAAATTATCGGTCCAGAAGAGAGAAGGGATATAGGAGCTGCACATTATCCATTAATAGGCTTATATGATTCAACAGATCCAGATCTGCTGAAATATCACATTAAGTTAGCGGAGTCGGCTGGAGTAGATGTTTTAGCGTTTAATTGGTGGGGTCAGGGAGACATTACTGATGTATCTTTAAAAACCTTCTGTGAGGTAGCGGAGGAAATTAATACTAGAGTTAAAGCGACGGCGTTAATTGACGGATATTGCTGGCATGGAGGATATCCACTAAGAAAATCTATAGAAATGTTTAGCTATTTCCTAGAAAATTACAGGGATCGGAAGTCTTTCCTACATTTAAAGGATTTGCCAGTCATCATGTTTTATCAGGCGAGGGTATATTCACCAGATCAATGGAGAAATATTCGTTTAGAACTTAGGAGGAAGGGTTTAGACGGAGTCTTCTTAGGCGGCGAATGCTTTGAAGATCAATACTCGCCAGTTTTTGAGGGAATTCAATATTATAGTCCCTTATCAGTCAGGCCGTTTTCTGAAAACAGGCTTCGAGAAGAGTATGCTAGATCCGCTATGATTTGCAAAAATAATGGTTTAATAGTGGGGTTGGCGGTTATGCCGGGATACGATGATAGACAAGTTCGATTTCCAGGAACCGTTGTTGCTAGACGCAACGGCGAATGCTATCATATGACTTGGCGTGTAGCCATGGAACAGAATCCAAATTGGATAATGATTTGTTCATGGAATGAGTGGCACGAAGGATCCGAGATTGAACCTAGCGTGGAATATGGAGATTACTATATCAGATTAACGAGAGAATATGCAGATAAATTTAAAGGTCTATTAAAGCTTAAAAGCTAATGGGGTCTTGCAGAAGATTATGCGATATCGTTAGCTCTTGAGATAAATTGCGGGGATCCAAAATGTATGTTTCAGTGCGTTTAAGAGAGCTCTCTGATGAGGAAATGAAGTTTGTAAAGCAAATAGGCGTGAACCATATAGATGTGTACCCTAACATTATTCCGGGTTTTCAGCAAGGTGTTCTACACGGGTTCCAATCAGAGCTTCTGAACCTAGAGAAAGTAGCGTTAGTTATTAGGAAAATTCGTATGGCGGGTCTTAAAGTGCTTAGTTTCTGCGATTTTCCTCCAATTCGCGATGCTTTAATGGGAAAACCTGAAGGAGAGAAGCAGCTTGAAGCGGTTTGTGAACTCATAAATTACTTGGGTGAACAATCTGTTCCCCTCTTACAGATAGGTTTAGAAACGGTTAGACATGGGCCAAGCGGGGTTCCAGGCAGATATAGAAAAGCGCATAGAGGAGGGTACCTGATGGATGCATTCAGTCTGAAACTCATGAAGGAAGAGTTGGCTAGGAGGAATATGAACGCGCCTTGGGCGCACCACTTTAGAGAGAAACTTACATCTGAAGAATACTTTTCGAATTGCGTAAAAGTTCTTAAGCGGATTGTCCCAGTCGCCGAAGACTCGGGGGTTAAGTTAATGATTCACTTTGATGATCCGCCTGTTCCAGATTTTGAAGGACTACTTCCAGGGATCACCGATCCCTTTATGATTAACCGAATCTTTGAGGCTGTTCCAAGTGATAATTTAGGGATACTTTTCTGTTGTGGAACAAGATATGAATCTGGAGTGGACATATATGAGCAGATTAGATTCTTTGGCAAAAGAGGAAAGATCTTTCACGTTCATTTTAGGAATGTGCGAGGAACTCTTTCGAGTGCAGGGGAATATGAAGAGGTTGCATTAGATGATGGGGACATGGATATGTTTAGGGTTCTTAAAGCGTTGAAGGAAGTCGGCTACGATGGAGGTGTGAATCCCGATCACACCCCGATCTTAATAGGCGACGAGAAGGGGAGGGCGAGCCTCGCATTCGCGGTTGGATATATCAAGGCGCTTATCTCAGCTTTGTCTTGATGGAAGTCAAATTTTAAATAAAAGTCAAATTATATTTTTTATAACTAGTTAAAAGGGCGAGAGAGCGAACTTGGAAAAAATATTGGAGGTTCAAGATCTACGCGTATACTATAAAAGTATTTATGGCGATTATAAGTCAGTCGACGGCGTGTCTTTTGAAGCTTACCGCAACGAGGTTTTCAGCATAGCAGGCGAATCTGGATGCGGCAAATCCACTTTGGTTGATGGAATGCTAAGACTCGTTAAACCACCGGGTTATATACCAACTGGCAAAAGCGTATTTGAGGGAATAGATCTCTTAAGCCTGCCGGAGAATGAACTTAATAAAATAAGGTGGACTAAAATTGCTTATGTGCCTCAGGGAGCTATGAACTCGCTGAATCCTGTGATTAGGATTGAAGAGCAGATGATAGATGCCATACTTGATCATACCGACATGAAGAAGGAGGAGGCTAAAAAAATAATTATACCCCTCCTTAACGAAGTTGGCTTGCCGTCTGAAGTTGCACGTATGTATCCCCATGAGCTTTCAGGAGGGATGAAACAGAGGGTTATAATAGCCATGGCAATCGCTCTGAAACCTAGCTTGATTATAGCTGATGAGCCGACAACGGCTTTGGATGTAGTTGTTCAAAAGGCTATTCTACAGCTTCTGAGAGAACTAAGGGATAAGTATGGAATAACCGTTATTATGGTATCTCACGACCTCGCCGCTCACGCTCAGGTAGCGGATAGAATGGCGATAATGTATGCGGGCAAAATGGTCGAGTTCGGTTCAGTATATGATATATTTGAGAAGCCATTGCACCCGTACACTAAAGCTTTAATAGCGTCTATACCGTATCCAGGGAAAAAGTATGTTAAGGGTATACCGGGTTTAGCTCCAAGCCCATTAAATTGGCCTCAGGGCTGCAGGTTTCATCCAAGATGCCCATACGCTACAGAAAAATGCAAGAAAGTTGAGCCTTCCATGGAGGAAGTGCAGCCGGGAAGATTTGTAGCATGCCATCTTTATGGGTGAAGATGATGAGTGAAGCGCCTTTACTAGAATTTAAGAATGTTACCCACATATTTAGGGTTGGCGGATTAATAAGTAGAAGAAGAATTAAAGCTGTAGATGATGTTTCTTTCACTATACCTTCGGAGAAGCCGATGATTAAGGCATTGGTCGGAGAAAGCGGAAGCGGAAAAACCACTATAGCAAGAATAATTCTGGGATTATTAGAGCCAACTAGCGGTGAAGTGCTGTACAAGGGTAGGCGGATAAAAGATTGGCTTAAAAAGGAGAAGACAACCTATCTTAGAGAGGTTCAACCAATCTTTCAGGATCCTTACAGCATATATAATCCCTTCTATAGGGTTGAACGCGTTCTGAAATTGGCTTTAAAAAAATTAGCTAAGAAAAAGAGCAAGAAAGAGATTGAAGACGAAATAATTTCAGCTATGAAGGATATAGGGCTTAGACCTGAAGACATATTGGGGAGATATCCCCATCAGCTTAGCGGAGGAGAAAGACAAAGACTCATGCTATGCAGGATACTTCTAATTAGACCTAAACTTGTCATAGCTGATGAACCAGTATCTATGATAGATGTATCACTCAGAGCTATTTTCCTTGAACATTTGTCATCATTCAAGGAAAAAATAGGAACTTCATGCTTATACATAACCCACGATTTAAATATTGCAGGATATATAGCTGACGAAATTATGGTATTGGCTCACGGACGCTTGGTTGAAGAGGGACCTACAAAAGACTTGATAGGTGATCCTTTACATCCCTACACAAAACTTCTTGTAAATTCAATACCGAACCCTAACCCTAGAAAAAGATGGAAGGAAAAAATGAGCTTGTCTTCCGAATTCGCTACTTTAGAACAGGTTAAAGTTGAACATGGATGCATCTTCCATCCAAGATGCCCATACGCTACAGAAAAATGCAAGAAAGAGAAGCCGCCAATGATTGAAGTAAAGCCCAAGAGAAAAGTTTCATGCTTTCTCTATACCTAAAAAGACTAAAAAAATAAAGTAAGGGTATTTTTTAGAGAGCCTACTTTTTACGTAGCGTTAGGGCTATATCAACGATTATCAGTATTATTATAACCACGCTTAAAGCTGTAGTGGTGGAAACCATTGTTCCTATCTGCCCGGATAAGGCGTTGATTGATTCGGAGAGACCTGTCATGCTTTCTTCCATGGAGCTTAATCTAGTTGAGATATCTGATAGACTTGTCTCCATGCCGCTTAGCTTACTCAGCGCCTCCGTGATTGAAGATGCTATGGCTTCGAGCTCTGGAGGAACTGGCGGCGTAGTGCTGGCTAATCCTTCAGCTACAAGTCTGTCAGCATCATCTTTGGGTATTACCATTAAATCTCCGGTTGAGAATGGACCGTAAGTCTTTCCATCGGCCCCCTCGAATGCTTCAATATCAGTTAAAGCGTATACTGTTACATAGGTTACTGTTGGCGGCGTAACAACCTCCACCGGCTTGATTCCGTAGGGTGAGCCTGGACGGGCGACAACCCAGAACTTGGCGTAGGCCCAGTGGATGTCTGGACCAGTATACGGGTTCTCTTTGGTTGGCCAGTTGGTCCAGTAGAGATTGCTCATTACGACATTTGATCCGCCCTGCCAAACAGGTATTGTTGGCTGTTCCTGCGTGATTATTATCTGGAGCTGCCTCAAGATTTCTATGCCTTCAGGACTGTCTGAGGGAACCATTGCTAATTGATCAACTAGTTCGCTGAATGTTGTGTTCAGCCAGCGCATGCTGTTGTGATGGTGGGAGTCAGTGGGCACGCCTATTGGGGCGATCCACTCTATTTGGCCCGTTTCCTTATATAACGTCCAGTTTATTATGTGCTTGGCGTGGAAATTCATGTAGGTATCTAATGGATCTAGGGAGGATCCGCATTCCCAGCCAACAATGATGTCCCAGAGTCCCGCTCTCCATGCGGCGAAGAACGCGGGGTCGTGGGTGGTTGGCTTCACCGTGCACATTATTCCGTTCTCTGCAAGTTGTAGTTGTATAGCGGAGGCTGGATCGGCTCCTCCATAAATAACTAGTCCTTCCATGCGTGTGCCATTCTCGGTTACATACACACCGTCAGCATCTCTATGCCATCCGAGTGACTCTAGGATTTGATGACCTTTCTCCGGGTTATATTCAACGTAGGATCCATATTCTTCCACTATGTCATCGAATACGTATTTCATGAGCCCAGGGTAGGTAGCCCACGCATATTTGGCTCCAGCCCCAGCTCCGGGTTCAGCTGCTTCTTGAACAGCTAGCTTATCGATGAACAATGAAATGGCTTTACGAACCTTCGGGTTATTAAATGGATATTTCTGGCAGTTCACGTATAGGGTGCGTGGGCATGGATCTGGGAAGTAGTAGGGTTTTTCAAGGCTCCATACCACAAGGTTCGGGAAGGTTGGTTTAAGCATCTCTATTTCGGGACCAGTTAAACCTCTGAGAACATCGATTTCTCCGTTGAGCAATGCCATCATTCCAGCTTCTTTGGAGGGATAATACTTAAAGACTATGTAATCGGGGATTTGCTCGTAACCTAAAACTTCTCTAGCCCACCAATTGGGGTCTTTCTCCCATATGTAAAGTTCTTGCGACTTATATTTTAGCTTGTAGGGGCCGGTGCCTATGGGATCTGAGAACTTAAATTCCGTTATGTCATCCACGGTTTCGAATATATGTTTTGGAGCGAACCATTGAGCGCTAATTATTCCCGTAGTTATCCACATCCAGGCTCTCGGGTTAGGCTTCTTCCACTTGATTAGAACCGTGTAATCATCCTCTTTTATGGCGTCTTCAATCCATTCTAAAGCCCATGAGCCGCCAGCTACTTCAGGACCATACTTAAGTAGAATATCTTTAACAGTGAACACTATATCGTCAGCTGTGAAGGGTACGCCATCGCTCCAATGCACGCCCTCCCTCAGGTAAATTCTGAATTCTTTATATTCTTCATCGACGAACTCCCATCCCGTTGCGAGCCAAGGAACTATTGTTCCATTAGAAAGTAGACCGTAAGCCAAGTATTCATACATGAACTGTGTTGAACCGATGTCGTATGCCCACCACACTGGGATGAATGGATTAAATAGATCCCAGTTGGGGTTCTTTGGATGGGGGAATGCTATTACAAGAGTCTTTTCTCGGGGATATTCTTCTTGAGCCCCTACTCGTAGAGCCGGTTGAAAAGCCAAGAAAAGAAGCAGTACGATGACTAAACCTGAAAACCTTCCAAGCTTAGACAATCTTTCCTATCCTCCTCTCTTCCCCTATTTAATAGGAAGGAAGCGATAGTATTTAAAATTTATTATGAAAAATTTATTTGTTTAAGCATATACTTTTGAGGATACCTATTTACTTTTTTACTCTCATATTCCTGTAATTCTCTTGAGCCTTGGATTGAATATTTCGTCAAGCCCTATGTTTATAGATTGGAAACCTATGAACATTAGTACAAGGGAGAGTGACGGAGGAAGCCACCACCACACCATGCCTCTGATAATCGCGCTCCACCCCTGAGACCAGGCTATCATCTTGCCTAATGTAACAACCTCATAGGGACCTATGCCTATAAATGATAGGCCTGCTTCACTGAACATGGCGCTTATTATGGTGGTTGCAAATGAAGAGAAAATGTAGGGAAGAATATTGGGAAGCACCTCCTTGAATATTATTTCCAGATCACCCATACCTGAACATTTCGCGAGATTTATGAAGTCTCTTTCCTTGAGACTTAGAACTTGCGCCCTGATTGTTCTTGCAGTCCACGGCCAGCTGAAAACTGCAATTATTAGACAAAGCATTATAAGGCTGGTTCTCTGGAGCATTGATGTTATAAGTATGAGGATGGGTAGCGATGGGATACATATAAAAACATCTATAAAACGTGTTATCGAAGTACCTAGGTAACCTGATTTATATCCAGATATGAGGCCTATTGCGAACCCGAGAATTGTTCCAATTCCTCCAGAGATGACGCCTATAAGTAAAGACGCGCGGATACCGTATACTAGTTGCGCGAACAAATCTCTACCGAGAGTATCTGTGCCTAAAGGATGCTCCCATGAAGGAGGCAGGTCTCTTGGAGCACTAAAGATTTTGAAGGGATCGTATTTAGTTAAAAGTGGCGCGCATATGGCTATTATGCAAAAAGCCAATATTAATGCAAAACCGAATGTAAATTTCGCTGAGGAAAAGAGTCTTTTTATAGCAATACTCACGGAAGATTGTTTCTTCATATTTTTATCCTCTCCGCACTCTCGGATCTATAAGCATGGATATTATGTCTACAAATAAGAGTGATGTAAGCACAGCTATAGTTATTATTAGAAAGCAACCCTGCATAACATTGTAATCAAGATTCATTACGGACCATTGCATTACATATCCGATCCCAGGGTATCCAAATACTAATTCTACAAGCAGAGAACCGCTAACTACTTGGCCTAGCGATATAGCAAGACCAGTTACTTGGGGTAATAGAGCGTTTCGAAAGAGGTATCGCTTAAATATGGTGCCTTTCTTTAAACCTTTAGCCTCAGCGAATAGAAGATAGTCTTCTCCTAAAATCGTAACCACGATACTTCTCATGGTTATCATCCATCCGCCTATGGAGATCAATATTATTGAAAGAGCTGGTAGGAGAGAGTGACGGATCACATCAATGATGTAAGCTAAACTTAATTCAGGTTTCACCGTATATTCATGTGAACCGGATATGGGGAGAACTTTAAACAAGTAGGCGAACAAGTAGATTAGGATCATGGCAAAAATGTAGTATGGGACTTGATTAAAAAAGAGAGCTGTGTAAGCTATTGCGGAACCCAATTTTGCACTACGAACTCTAGCAACAAAAACTCCTAGTATATTTCCAATAATCCAGCTAATTAAGACGGCGATGGATAAGAGACCTATACTCCAAGGCAGTGCTTCAAAAATTATTTCGTCAACACGCTTTGGGAAGGCAGAAATGGAGAGACCTAAGTCGCCTCTAAGCAAATTACTCAAATATGCCAGATACTGATCAAGCAGAGTGCCGCTTAAACCAAATCTCTGCCTATAGGCTTCTACTATTTCTTTTCCTCCCGGAATTATATATCCCTGAGCGGTTAATCTAGCAATCATGGTTGATAGAGGGTCTCCGGGAATAAGTCTGGGAATAAAGAAATTAATAGTGATTAGAATAAAGAGTGACGCAATATATTCAATCACTCTTATAAATATGTAATTCCTCAAAATCTTCTTAAGGGACGAGGAAAAACCCATAAAAGCACCTTCTCCATCTCTCTTGGGAAATATTTTAGAGGAAATATTTAAGCGTTTCTTGTCAAATGCGTGGTTTAAACGATGAGTTTTTCATCGTTTCTTGCCCATTTATATTGGAGGATAACACGTCAATATTTCTTATGAGACAGATATGTTTAACACGTTAAGCCCCATATTTATGTTAGTGTCAAAGATAACATAATTTGCTTTTCCTATTCTTTTGATATAGCAAGGTACATTGGTTCCATCATCCTTCGTCACTTCACAGGACCCCGCGCCGTTCTTAACTAAGACTTTAAAGTTTGCTTGCCCAGAGTAGGTTGTATCTATTGTTAAGATTATTTTGTTTTGATGGTTCTCTACGTCCGCGGACATTTTTAAGTTATGTGCTCCAAGCTGACAGCTTATGCTTCCTGAATGTCTTAAGGATGGATGGATATAGATTCTTCTATTTGGGTAATCAGCGTCTAATCCGAAAAGTCCTCTGACTAAAGCTGCCTGATAAGGTGCTGCAGTAAAGCAATAGTAAAATGCGCCTTTACCAGCTCCTTCTTCATCATCTTCATAATATTCGTAGAATCCTTTATCTCTTACTGCAACTTCCGCTTGCCTAGATAGGATACGTAATGCTTCATCGGGGTATCCCAGCCGAAAGAGTGCAATTGCATACCAGCTTCCAAAGCATGGCCAAACATCTCCATTCCAATACGTGCCATCATTAAAAATTTTATTGTGCCATCCATTGGGATAGGGGGGTTCAACGGACTGCCCATAGAGCTTTAGTTTACCGTCGGCTTTTTCTATGTTAGCCATTAAAGTTTTGATTTTATGCATGTTATCGGGAATTTCGAAGTAAATCATCATCATGTTTCCAGCTACAAAAAAGTGATTATCCTCAGTTATGCCGTAGGCTGGTGAATTTTTATTTGTGGTGGGGTTGCAAAATATCTTTATTTTATAGTAACCGAGTTTTTCATCCCACAAGTAGGTATTAATTCCCTTTTTCATTTTTTCCGCTATTTTCCAGTATTTTTCAGCATCATTACTTTTTCCAATTGCTTTAGCTATTTCACTAAATCTTTTGAAGGTTGCATAGCAAAATGCATTATTGTAGATTAAGGCGCAGCTTTTGGGAACAGCATAGTCTATGCAGACATCACCTAAACCATAAGTTGACCTAAATAAGCCGGTCTTCTCATCTATATTTTTCAATCTATAGTTTACATATTTTCGCATAACATCATAATATTTAATTAGGTAGGATTCGTCGTTGAAATACTTCCAGTAGCGGTGCATCGCCTCTATGAAGAAGAAACCTGATCCTGCCTCATCTCTATGATTCTTTCTTGGAACATAAGCTAAGTCGAACATGCCCCCATAATCAATGTCATATTCTCCCATCCATCCATGATCCTTTGTTTTATATTTTGCTACTGGGATATTGCCTGCGTGCTCCCCCGTTTTTTCTTGGAGATTGGCAAAAAAGGGTATGACCCCCATAGCTTTGGGATCCTCAGAATAAAGATAACTTTTGGATTCTTTAGGGGTCACCCAATAAATTATGCCATCAATGAAAGCCCATAAAGCGTCAGCCAACCACACTCCATCTTCGTAACCTTTTCCGGCTGGCGGAACTCCTCGACAACCGCAACGATTCTCTCCCATACACATTCTAATGTTCTGCTTCGCTATTTCATTTGCTTCATTTAGTGTAGGGTCGTAATTTATTGTTAAATCAGCATCATTTGGACTACTATAATTCATCTATAAACGCCTATATTCCTTACTAATCTGAAATTTTTAGTTTCCCTTAAATCTTTTTACTTGCTGTTTTGTTAAAATTATGTAATCGTATCCATATTCTACGCTAGGCTCAATTTGGCTGGCTTCAAACCATTCATTCCATGAGGTAACGAATATCCAGTCAGGATTACATGATAACGCTGTATTCCAGGATTCAATATAATATCCTCCATCTCTTCTCGGCTCAAATAGGCGTTCACCAGTCGGCCACCTAACCTTATCGTTATCAAATCCCGGAGTTACGGTGGCTACGAAGATCTTTCCAGCCCTGTGAAGCGCATCGGCGGCTCTTTTATAAAGCGCTTCAATATTTATACCACGTGTTGTGTATCCAATTGGATTATATGTGTGTAGTGCATCCATACATTCCACGTAATCTGGATCTAGGCTGTCTCCGACTAGGAAAAGATCAAAACCTTTCTCTTTAAGGTATTCTCGTATGGTTTTCCACTCTTTTATGTCGTCGGCGCAGGCCTTCCTCATCTGCGCCATAACTCTCCCATAAATTACTATTACTGGTTTACCATTTACTTTCATCCATCTGGGTTTATTACAGTATTCTTGGGCTATTCTCTCTAGATCCTCCCTCACATTCTGTGGAACTGGTTTATCACCATATTCTGCAGTCTCATAGTAGAGTGTGACATCAAAGTCTTCAGGCGCTATTTCAAGAAGCTTCTGAAGCGTTGCGTCAGAACTTTTAACGGATGGATGATCAGCATTCTCTTTTTTCATTTTATCTGGAAAACCCCACCATGAAACTATAAACCCATCAAGCCCTGCCTGCTTCGCTTGATAAATATGTCTTTTGATCGTATATTCGCTACTAGAATCATAAAGTCCATCAAGTGGGAAGCAGGGAATAGCTGATTCTCTTCTACCACGCGTTACTTTTTCAGGATTATACCCATATATGTTCCAGCCAGCCCACTTTTGAAGCACTCCGGTTCCCCATGGAGTACCATACCAAGCATAATAGAAGGCCAAAACTTTCTTCTCAACCATCCTATTCACCAGAATTAATGTATCTTCAATTATCTTTATAAGACTATTGTTGATTTTTATTTCCCTTTCTAAATCTAAAATAATGTAAGGCGGCTCTATTGGCTTCTATGAAAGAAAACTTTAAAAAACGCTCAAAATGCCACATCATACATCGGTTAGATTAGTAAATATTCTTCTCCGGACCTCTTCTCCGGACATACACCACCACCCGTTCAAACGGTGTGTATCCTGATATTGGAATTCTGAAACCTAAACATATCTCTATAGAACTTGACCATTCGGGATGGGGAAGAACCGAAATACCTGGCTCAAAATTCAAAATAGCTCTGGCTAAAGCATCATTTGGATATCTAAGTGGCGACTGGAAATACTGCTACATTTTCTTTCATAACCATAGTGGAAGATCTATGGAAGAATATCTAAGCAGAGAGAGGGAGAAAGACATTCTAAAGAAATATGAAGAAATTTTTCACACTAGAATCATACTCTTCGAATGAAGACAAAACACTGATTTTTATAGCAACTAAACTCTTAAGATGAAGCAATGATGCCATATAATGTTATTCTAAATTTGTGGTAGAATGATCACAGTGATCATTGACAAATGTGGAAGCAATAAGCTGTAAATGATGTAAATGC
>CAZWWD010000024.1:2933-15824 GCA_964637155.1 uncultured Candidatus Bathyarchaeia archaeon | reverse complement strand
ATTTATTTAAATTTTTTCTCAGTAGGAGAGAAAATTTTTGAAGCTGTTTAAATGCTTACTTTCTCTCCAAGGCAGAGGGAATGCGGCTTAAATAGGATGATTAGTATTAGGGCGAGAACAGCAATTACTAGGAGATAGTATGGGAAGATCACGCTGGAAATTTCACCTTCAGTGAACAGCATTAGGTTCACGGTGTTTGTGGATGCATGATACAATGAGGCTGTAAGCAGGCTTCCGTTTGTGGAATTGTATAGCCACGTATAGGAGATGGAATCTAAAATAGTTGCGATGGTGAACCATAGGAAGTTGTGGTAGTTGGTGGCCATAACGCTGTTCTTAACTGTGAAGTGCGGCCAATGCCACAGAGCCCAGAACGCTCCAACCACCAAGCTAGATGTGAGGGCGCCGTGCTTCCTCTGTAGGGATGGTAGAGCGTAGCCACGCCACCCTATCTCCTCCCACATATTCATCAGAAAGTTTGAGGCTAAAATCGGCGGGAACTCCATCAGCCTAGCCAAGTTAAGAGCGTAGGTTCCATCAGCAGCTAACCATAATAGGGTCGCACATGATGCAGTGGCGAATGGGAGCAGGATTGGTATGAAAAACCATAATTTTGGGAAGCCTCTGCGGCTGAAGCCGCTGAAGAGCTGTTCGGGGCCTTTCTTTCCGAATTCAAGTCTGGATGCGATTAACGCTGCGAACGTTGGGGATGCTCCTCCAATAAGCATGAAAACAAGGAACCAGTATGATGGAAATATGCCGTAAGAATGCAGAATCCACGGCGTGTAACCTAAACCCCCGATTAGGAGGACTAGGCAGAAATAATAGTAAATGAATTTTTCTGAGTACATACCGCAGTTTTCACTACGAAGCATATATACATTTCGAGTTTGGGACGCTAACAGGTGAAATTCAATTTTTCAGTATGGAATTATTCTTGGCCTTTTTCTCTCCAGACTGGGGCGCCGCATATATGGCAGAACCTTGCGTCGGATCTTAGCCTAGCTCCACATCTACTACAGTAGATCGGCTTTAGCTCCTCCACCTTAGCTTTGGGGGGTTTAGGGCTCCTCTTAATGTATTTTCCTATTGAACCACTTATCCCGCCTATGAATATTCCGGAAAACGTCATGAGAAACCAATGGGATATTTGGCCTGAAAGCGGCAGTTCCTGCTCAACTCCCAAGTCAACTCTGACCCATCGATACCCTATTATGAAGAGGATTAAGCCGTGAACAGCGATACAGAGGATGGCTGAAAGCGCCCCTTTACCGAAGCTTTCATCCCTTACTAAGCCTGCTACAAACGCAACTATGAGAACCGACCAGACTTGTTCGATGATTTCTTTGGATGTTAGGTGTAGGGCGATTGTGAGAAGTATGGTTACGAGAACCGCTGTTCCAAAAGATCTGTAACCCACTATTTAACTCTCCCCTAATTTTTCTAATAGAAAATTGTCCCCCTCTCACCTACCCTATTTAAACCCCAAAATCTTATCCACTGTAAGGCTTATAAGATTTTTGAGGAGCGTTCCCCAAATCATTCAGTATTTTCAAATTGGGGATTGATGGAAAACCTTTTTAGCTTGGGATTGTTTTTATTTCCTTTCCTTTTTCAATGGCTACGACTTCAACCCATTTCTCTATGCCTGAGGAGGCTATTTTCCTCCCTAATACTTCTTCTATCTGGAATACTCCCGCCGGATTATCCATGTTCACTAGGATTTTTATTGGGCGGTTTTCTCCCTCAACTATTTCAACTTTTCTGATTGCAAGCGCCGATAGGGAGTGTATGTCCACGCCCCCCATCTTGTAGGGTATTCTGGCTCTTCCCTCAGCCATGTCGGTTCCATCAGCCACCTTCACGGATCCAGCCTCAATACTGAGGCATCTAACATTCTCGTCATGGGAGAAGATGCAGTGTAGGATTTCAGACTTCAATCTTAGGGTTAAGTCTCTGTTTTTCGGGTAAATCTTCGATAGAAGCCTATCTAGGATTGGGGCTGCAATGATACAGCCATGCACATGATGTAAATCTCGGTGAACAGCGTTCCCTATGTCATGCAGGTAAGCCCCACATAAAACTATGAGCTTAGCGTCATCTAGGCTGCATAGGCCCTCCTCAACGGTTGTGGGGGGAACCCTCTGGCTTAGAATGCTGAATATTTCGAGGGCGCTGCCGCACGTTATCTTCGAGTGAACTGGACCATGATCATTATATTTCAGCCTGTTAACAGCCATAACATTAGCCATCTGAAGGAAGGATTGAACTTCAGCGTCCTTCTCCAGCAGATTGAAGGCTTTTCGGAGGAGGGGAACCTTCAGATGCTTATGGATTAAGTTTGGGGAGACAACAACCATCTTTCATCGCCATCTCACATTTTACGCATGATCTTCCATTTAGGCTAAATAGGTATTAAGGCTTTAATTTATAGGTGGAATAGAGGGATTATGGATGGAAACCTGGATTTTCACTCATGGGGATGCTGATGGTTTATGCGCTGGAGCGATAGCTTTAGCCGCTAACCCCGATGCCCACGTGTTCTTCACCCACCCCTATGGCTTAGAGGGGGATTTAAAGGAGGCTGAGAAGGCTGATAGGGTGATCATATGCGACATAGCTCTTTCGGAAAGTCATTTAGCTGGACTCCTGCGGGCTTTTTCTGAGATTGAGGAGAGGGGAGACCTAACTTATATTGATCATCATCCTCTGCCAGACGGGATATCGGAGGAGCAGATACCTGGTAGAGTAATTCATAACTTGGGTGCTTCAGCCTCCGAATTAGCCTACAGATTCTTTCAATCTAAGGTTTCCAAGCTGCACGCTAGAATAGCCATTATGGGAGCCATAGGGGACTACATGGATGATACGCCTGTGATCCGGAGTCTACTCGAAAAGTGGGATAAGAGAACCCTATATTTCGAGAGCGGCCTGCTCATTCAGGGGATTGAGGGTCAGAAGAGAAATCATGAATTTAAGCGTAGCATAGTGGCTAACTTAGCGAACAATATGCCTCCAAGCTTCGATAGGAGGCTGGTTGAATTAGCCATACAGAACACTCATCTGGAGGAAATAGCGATAAGAGAGCTTAGGGATAGGGTTAAGGTTTTCGGTGAGGTCGCATACGTCCTTAATTTCCCGTTCTCGCTTGGGAAAACCGCAACCTACGCTAGGGGATTAACCGGCGCCCTGGTTGGGGTAGCCGGGGAAGAGAGAAAGAACATGATTGACATGAGCCTGAGAACCAGCAGTGATAAAATAGACTTAAACAGAATATTGAGGCGGATAACTAGGAAGCTCGGTGGAAGCGGGGGCGGGCATCCAAACGCTGCTGGAACAAGAATCCCAAAGGAAAAATTCGAAAGCTTTCTGGAGGAGCTTAATGCAAACCTACCATCACAAAAAAATAGATTTAGGTGAATAATGAATCTGAGGCATGTTCATTTGTAGATTGAATGTCTTAGAGGGGGATGGATTACACTTTCAGCCATAGAAGTATTCCAACGATTAACCCGTATATGGCTAATGCTTCAGCCAACGCTACAACCAGAAAGCTCCTAAAGAAGGTTTCAGGTTTCTCGGCTGCCGCGCTTATTGCGGCTGAACCGGAGGCTGAAATCGCTATTCCAGCCGCCAAGCAGGCTAAACCTACGGCGATGCCTGCGCTTAGGGCAATGATTGCTCTATCCCCTAATATCGTTGCCGGCTGATCACCTGCATTATCTGTTTGATTCATGTTTGAGGGGGATGCGGAGGCTGTTAGGATGGCTCCCGCTAAGGCTATTTGAGCTAGGAGAACCGTTAAGACGAGAAGGTATTTCCGCACGGCTTTTTTCACCTCTCTACTTAAGCTTATTTTTATTCAGGATTGCCCCTTATTTACTGTTTTCTTTATTATTGAGTTTTTCCTCGATTTCCCTTCCAGTTTTCTCGGCTTCGATCTCCAGCTCACTTACCTTTTCGTTTATTTTTTCGATCTCTTCCTCTACGATCTTTCTTAATTCAGATTTGAATCTTTCATATTCTTCTTCGATTTCTTTGATCCCCATTTCTGTCGGCGCCACCCTTATCTTATCACGAGAACCGGGCATGGAGCATACTCGATTACCCTTTCAGTTACGCTTCCTATGAGTATTCTGTTTGCACCTCTCCTGCCCTTAGACCCCATGACTATTAGGTCGACCCCCAATGATTTGGCGTGGCGGACGATCTGGTCGTGGGGCTGTCCTTCAACTAATATGGAGGATGCTTTTAAACCTTTTCTTTCAGCCGACCTAACAATGTAATTTAGGCATCTCTCAGCTTTTCTCTTAATTTCCTCCTCTAGTTCACGTCTCCCGTAAACTTTTGATATCTCCTCAAGTATTATTCGGTCGATCACGTAGATTGCGATTACTTCCGATTTGAAGTGTTCAGCCATCTCCAACGCGAAGTCAGCCGCCCGCATAGCGGAGTCCGATCCATCGGTTGGTATGAGGATTTTTCTTACGAGCTTATTTCCCGCCACGTGTAATTCGCCTCTTTTCCATCATACTTTTAACTTTCTTCATTCTTACAAAATCTTCTCTTTCTCTTTCTTCAAGAGCCATCTCCATCTCTTTAACGAGCTTTCTATATCGGGGAATATGTACATGCTTTAGCGCATTTATTCTTTTCTGAGCGCTTTCAACGGCGCCTGCAATTCTGTAAACCGACTCCTCCAGCTCAGCCAGCCTGCAGATCAAATCTAAAAGCGCATAAAATTTTTTGAATGCGAGGTCGAGGTAGATGTTTGTTCCGAGGAAGCCGTAGTCAGGTTCAGGTTTCTCGCCCTTCAATTTGACTTTGGGGACGGTTACACCCATTATGCTCCGATAATCAACGTCAAACTCTATTGGCTTACTTATTGACTCAGCAATTCTCTCAACCTTCTCAACCCCAAGATGAACTGCGGCTCTCTCAATGTAGGAGAAGGCTTCGCTTAAGGCCTCATTCAGTTCCTCCCTCGTCCTCTGCAGGTCATAGAGGAAGTTTCTGAGCTCAACCATAAGGATATCTCTTTTCTTTTCGAGAATTTCACGTCCGGACTCGGCTATTTGGAGGCTTCTTTTGATTCGGAGGAGATTCATGCGGGTTGGCGGGATCCTAGACATCTAATTCAGCTGCTCCCCTTCAAGTACTTATTTAGGTACTCTCTATGTATTCTTGTTAGCTCCTCCTCTGGAAGCGTGGAAAGCAGGTTCCAGGCTATCTCCAGGGTTTCTTCGATGGACCTGTTTTCTTCGGTTCCCTGATTTATGAATTTCATTTCAAATTCGTCGCCGAACCGTAGGTAGGCGCGGTCACGCTGGGAAAGGGCTTCCTCACCTATGATGGAGGCAAGCGACCTAATCTCATTGCATTGGGCATATGCGGCGTAGAGCTGGCTTGCAACGTCCGGGTGATCCTCCCTTGTTTTTCCCTTTCCGATTCCATCCTTCATTAACCTTGAAAGGCTTATGAGAACGTTAACCGGCGGATAAATTCCCTTATTATGTAGGTTTCTGTCCAGCACTATTTGCCCCTCGGTTATGTATCCTGTTAGGTCGGGGATTGGATGGGTTATGTCATCGTTGGGCATTGTTAAAATAGGCATCTGGGTTAGGGAGCCGTTTTTACCCTGAACCCTCCCCGCCCGCTCATATATGCTTGCTAAGTCACTATACATGTAGCCCGGATAACCCTTTCTGCTTGGAACCTCCTCCAGTGAGGCGCTTACCTCCCTGAGCGCCTCGCAGTAGCTTGTCATGTCGGTTAGGATCACTAGGACATGTGCTTCCTGCTCGAAGGCTAAGTATTCTGCTAGGGTGAGCGCTGTTCTAGGGGTTATTATTCTCTCCATGGTTGGATCCTCCGCTAGGTTGATGAACATGGCCGTCCTCTTTATGGCTCCGCTCTTCTCGAAGCTTCTGCGGAAGAAAGCTGCCTCATCATGCTTTATTCCCATTGCGGCGAAAACTATGTAGAATTCTTCTCCACCGGCGATTTCAGCCTGCCTAGCTATTTGAGCCGCAAGCATGTTGTGGGGGAGACCTGAAGCCGAGAATATTGGCAGCTTCTGCCCCCGAACAAGGGAGCACATCCCGTCAATAACGGATATTCCCGTCTGTATGAAGTCTCTTGGATACTCCCTCGCCGTCGGATTTAATGGGCTTCCATTCACATCCCGCATATCCTCGGTGAATGGGGCTGGATTACCGTCTATTGGCTCCCCTAAACTATTCATTACTCTCCCAAGCATCTCGGTTGAAACTGGAACCTTTAATGGTTCACCTAGGAAGCGGACTCGGGTTTCGGAGACGGAGAGCCCGGCGGTTCCCTCGAAAACCTGAACTATTGCTTTACCTCTCCCAACCTCGAGAACCCTCCCCCGCCTAACTTCTCCGGAGGGGGTTACAACCTCAGCCATCTCATCGAAGCCTACTCCCTCAACCCCCTCAACAATTATTAATGGACCTGAAATCTCCGAGATGCTTGCATATTCCGGCTTAACTATTTCCACGAAAATCACCCCACAGATTTTTCCAGCTCAGCGAGGGAGCTTTTTACGCGGAGTTCAATTTCATCAAGCAGGTGAATCTTATCGTTTGGGATCTCGCTTTTCATCCTCATTATCTCCGCAACGGCCGGCAGCTGAAGAACCCTAAAGATCGGCACGCCCCTCTCTATAATTTTTTTGGCTCCCTCATAGAAGTCTATGATTATCTTCAGCATCTTGAATTGTTTCAGGGGGGTCGAGTAGGTATCTATTGGATCTAACGCGTTCTGCTGTAGAAAGCCTACCCGAAGCATTCTGGCAACCTCAAGAATTAGCCGCTGGCTGTCGGGCAGCGCCTCCGGACCGACGAGCTTAACGATCTCCTTCAGCTCATCTTCGCGCTGGAGGATCCGCATTGCCTCGCTGCGGTATCTCCGCCACTCCTTATCCACGTTTTTAGACCACCATTCTGAAATTTCATCCACATACTCTGAGTAGCTTAGAATCCAGTTTATGGCGGGGTAGTGGCGTGCATCAGCCAGCTCCTTATCTAGAGCCCAGAAAACCCTTATGAAGCGCTTGGTGTGGGTTGTAACGGGCTCAGAGAAGTCTCCTCCCGGGGGTGAAACCGCGCCTATAATGCTTAGGGAGCCCACTTCTCCCCCTAGGGTTTCAACGGCGCCCGCCCTTTCATAGAATTCGCCGAGCCTTGTCGGCAGGTAGGATGGGAATCCCTCTTCGGCGGGCATCTCCTCGAGGCGCCCTGAGATCTCTCTTAGGGCTTCAGCCCACCTGCTTGTTGAGTCAGCCATTAATGCGACGTGATAGCCCATGTCCCGGTAGTATTCGCCTATTGTCACACCGGTGTATATGCTTGCTTCTCTAGCTGCAACCGGCATGTTGCTTGTGTTGGCGATTATTATTGTCCGCTCCATAAGCGGTTTCCCGCTTTTGGGGTCTTTGAGCTCCGGGAAGGTTGATAGTATATCGACTATTTCGTTACCTCGTTCGCCGCATCCAACATATATTATTACGTCGGCATCGGACCATTTGGCGAGCTGCTGCTGAGTGATGGTTTTGCCTGTTCCGAATCCGCCTGGGATAGCTGCGCTCCCACCCTTAGCTATTGGGAAGAAGGTGTCTATAACCCTCTGGCCTGTTATTAATGGGGTTTCCGGCGGAATCCTCCTTCCATATGGTCTTGGGCGCCTAACGGGCCATGTATGAAACATTTTAAGCGTTTTTGTTTTATCGTTCATTTTTATCGTTGCGATGGATTCCTCAATCGTGTATTCGTTCTCCTCGGCTATGTCGGCTATTCTCCCCTGAACGTTTGGGGGAACAAGAATCTTATGTTCTATGAGGGATGATTCGGCGACAACCCCTAGGGTTTCGCCGCCAAACACTTTGTCGCCAACCTTCATCCGGGGGATGAAATGCCATCTTCTGTTTCTTGGGAGGGCGGAGGCCTCCACCCCCCTCCTAATGAATATGCCGGTTTGCCTCTTTATGATTGTAAGCGGCCTCTGGATTCCATCATAAATGTTTCCGATTAGCCCTGGGCCTAATTCAACTGAGAGAGGCCTCCCTGTTCCGATGACCTCTTCTCCCGGTTTAAGCCCACTCGTGTTTTCGTAGACCTGTATAATAGCTGTGTCTTTTTCTATCCGTATGATTTCCCCCCTTAACCTTTCTTTTCCGACGGCAACCATCTCATGCATTTGGGCGCCTGTCATTCCTTCAGCTTCAACTACAGGCCCACTTATCCGAACGATGATCCCCTTTACTGGAATAGCTATCCCTCCTGGAACAGTATTTTGGCGATTTTCGCTCTAAGGGAACCTTTTAGGGAGTTTAATCGGTTTTCAAAGGTGTTATCTATGACTATTTTACCATCTGGGCTTGCAACCACTACTCCGCCGATGCATCTTATTCTTTTTTCAGATTTGATCAGCTTGACGCCTATATTTTTTGATAGGTCTAGGAGATGCTTTTCGGTTATTCTGCTGTAGTCTCTTTCGTTAAGCCGGATCTCCAGCTCCCCTGAGGGTATTCTTCCACTTGCCTCCGAGATCAACCTTAGGAGACAGTTCACGTAATCCTCGGTTAGCACGTACTCGCGTAGGCGGTTCAAAGTCTCATCGTAAACCTCTTTAATAAGCTCCTCTTTAACTTTGAGTAATTTATTTTTTGCTTCGAGTTCAAAAATAGAGTTTAATTGCATCTCTTCAGCCTTCATTCGCTCCCTGCTCTCTCTTATTATTGAATTATATCTTCTTTCAGCCTCTTTTCTGGCTTCCTCCAAAATTTTTTCCGCTTGGGCTTCAGCCCTCAAGATTAGGGCCTCAGCCTCCTTCTCCGCGCTTTCGAGGATTTCCTTCGCGATGCTTTTTAGTCCACGCTTTATGCTCGCCAAGAACAAAACCCTCCTTCTTTAAACCCTTATCTTAAGAACCTTCTGTAGGAGCTTCTGGGCTGACGGCGCTTCTTTCCCAGTTTTGCCTCTTCCCGGCATCTCCACGATTATGAGGTTGTGGTTTTCGGAGCGCAGGGAGTCCACTTCATCCTGAAAGCGCGCCGACAGGCTTTCACTTATGAAGATTATTTTTGCATCCCCCCTAGCGGCGACGCGCCTTAAGATTTCAGGGAACTCTTTCTCGTTGGAAACAACTATTCCTTTGATTCCGAGGAGACGTAAGCCTAAAACTAGGTCCTCATCTCCAATAACGTATCCTTCCATGCTCTTACCTTCGAAGCCCCGTTAAGTTTAAGAGATTGATTGTAACCTAATAAGGTTTGCTGAGGAAAATGCTGCTCACGGAGAGAATGGCGAAGGTTACCGTAATCTGCCTTCGGAGGGACCTAGATTTAGCGCTGGACGCCCTAGACGCCTTCGGATTATTCCATATTGAGGGGGAGGGGGCATCGGGGCATGGGGGCTACCGTGACGCCATAAGGAAAATGGAGGAAACATCCTCAGTTCTCGAAAACACGATGAAAAATCTTGGAATAAAAGTTCCCTCCGTAGCCCTCTTCAAACGTGAAGAGTTTGCGAAGACGAAATTTCATGTTGAAGACTGGCTTCACTTCGCGGAAAATGTTAGAAGAGAGGCGCTGAGCATAGCTAATGAGGTAAACGATGTTTTAGAGTCTCTGAGGGAAATCGACGCTAAAATCGCTGAGCTGCATAGGAGAATGAGGGTTCTCGAAATCCTCGACCGCTTCAACATTGATCCGAGAGTACTAATGAAGCTGCGTTTAATACGCGTCTTCATCGCCACTGTTTCCGCCAGGCATGTGCTAAGCCTCAGTAGGGCGCTATCACATTTGCCCGCAGCCTACTATTTCAGGGAGATAGGCCATGAAAGGGCTTTCATGTTTGTTGCCGTAACCGGTAGGGAAGCAAAAACAGTCAAGAAGATTCTTGAAACATATGACGCTGAACCATTTCCGATACCTAAAGAGGTTGAGGAGCAGGAGCCTTCTAGAGCGCTTTCTCTGACTAAACGGCAGCTCAAAAAGTATAATGCGGCGAGAAAGCGCATCCTAGGGAAGCTCGAGGAGCTCTCCAAGAAACATAGAAGCCGCCTCCTATCCTTGAGGGAGGCTGTAGAAAACGCTGAAAACGCCCTTAAAGCTAAGGAATCCGCTTTGGGAACAAGAAATTTAGCTCAAATATCGGGGTATGTGCCTCAGTCATCGCTGCATGAGCTTAAGAGGTATTTGGAAAAATTTCTGGGCGAACGTTTCATTCTATTTTCAACTGAACAATCCGTCGGCGGAGACCCGCCTACCGCACTGCATAATCCGGGCTTCATCAAATATTTTGAGATGATAACTAAGCTTTATGGGTTGCCGAACTATGATGAAGTTGACCCTACACCCATTATAGCCATCACTTTCCCGCTGATCTTCGGTTTAATGTTCGGTGACTTAGGTCATGGACTCATACTATTTTTCGGGGGGCTTCTATTTAGCTTCATCGTTAAATCCCCTGAAGAGTGGAGGTTTTTCCTCCGGATATTGGCGGCATGCGGCTTCTGGGCGGTTGTAGCCGGCCTTCTTTTCGGGGAGGCTTTCGGCAGGCGGGTGTTCCCGCCGCTGTGGATGGATCCGTTCGAGAATGTTGTATCATTCCTGATTTTCTCTTTGATTGTAGGCGTATTGCAGATAATGTCGGGCTTCATCTTGAATATGATTAACTTCATCGTGAAGGGAAGATACCTTGACGCCTTCACCGTTTCTTTACCTAAAATGGTTTTTTATGGAGTAGCCGTGTATTTTCTGATGAAGTGCGGGTTGAACTTTAATCTGTGGCTTTCAGCCCCAATCTTCTATGTGGTTGCCGCGTTGATCTTTCTCTTCCTTGGAAAACCGTTGGCAACGCTGTTTCTGGAGAAGAAAGATTTTTCGCGGACTCTGGGGGAGAGAATACTTGAGGGAAGCGAGCTAATCCTCAGCCTTCTAAGCAACACTATGTCGTATTCTAGGATTCTGGCTCTTCTCATGGCTCACTGGGCTCTACTTACGGTAACCTATGTTATAGGTGGACTTGTTTCATCAATTCCCTTTGTTGGGGGGATATTGGAGGTCATGGTGGCTGTCTTCGGAAACATTTTTGTTGTAGCCTTTGAGGGGCTGATAGTTTTCATACATACGTTGAGGCTTCACTTTTATGAGTGGTTCTCAAAGTTCTATGAGGGAACGGGGACGCCTTTCCAGCCGTTCAGGTTCCGGCGGGAATTTACGGAAATAATTCTCCAGCGTAAACGCTAGAGGAGAACCGAGATTATGTCTTCGGGTTTCCAGCCGAACTCGATCCCCGAGCTTATTGATATTAGATTCTTCATTTCATTTTCCTTCCTCAAAACCATTTCAAGCGGAGTTGCTATTGTGAATGGATCTGTGATGCGTTTCTCATGCATGCTTTTTAGGATAAAGCGGTTAACCCCCCTCTCAAAGTCTGTTATCAGCTCCTCAATATTCCCGCGGGAAACGAGAAATCTCCCATAAAAGCTTTCTTTCACGTAATTTAGCATTGAGCTGATGGAGTCGCTTAGAACCATGCTTCTCACCTGCTTCTCTGAAAGCCTATAAAAACGGTGGGTTATCGCCCAAAACGTTAGGTGAGGGGGGAACCCCAAAAATTTAGAGCGGAAGGCAACCATAATGTTGAAGGCGTCAACCTTAGGTCCAGCCATCAGCAGGGCTATTTCACGTTCTCTCCTAGGGAGAGACTCGGCTGAAAGCAGAAGCTCATCATGGTAGGCTCTGTCCAGCGAGAAATCAAAAAACCTAGTTGACTTCACCTCCCTATATCTTGTCAGCCCCTCAGATAGAATTGGCCCATAAATTGTGTTTCTGAATGCTCCGATTACGGCGTTAACGTCCTCGGCTCTCGCGGCTTGAACAAACTTTTCTTTCATCCCGAAGATTTCTTCCACATATAAATTAAGCGTACTTAAAATTGAGTCTGAGGGGACACCTATATTTTTCATTTTGATTAAAATTTTTAGGTTTTCAATCTCCAAATAGCGCAGGTAGCTCCTTATGAAGGCTTCAGCATGCTTGGGTGAAAAGTCCATAATTCTCTTGCAGAGCCTCACAAACTCCTTCTTGAAGAGCTGCTGAAGCACCGCGGCTGTTGGATGCTGAACATCCCTAATTAGGTGAGCGTAGGGGGAGTCCTTAAGTTGGGAAGCCAGCTCCTCCAGGCTTCTGCATTCAGCTAAATTTTTTAGGCGTTCTCTGCCTAGCAGATAGCTCCGTTCAACCCCGGATTTAACGAGGAGCTGAGAGTAGGCTACTACACGCGTCAATCCTTCTTTTCACCTATAAGAATTTTAAACAGCATGTTCACAGCCACATCTTTCCTCTTCTCGGCTTTTTCCCTCAATCTGCCGATTTCGGAATCGCATTTTCTCATTATTTCTTCACGCCGCCTCCTTATTGAAGCCTTAGATTCCTCCGCCAGTTTATTAACGACTTCCCCAGCTCTCCTCTCAGCGTCGAGGATTAGCTTTTCAGCTTCCCGCCGGGCAAGCCTAATTATTTCCTCAGCCTTCTCAGAGGCTTCCGAACGTATCTTTTCAGCTTCCTCCTCAATCCTCTTTAACTCTTCCAGAATTCTCTCCATAGGGGCCCTCTTATGAGAATCTACGGAAAAATATTTTCAGCGGTCTTAATTTAATGTTTTGGAAGGATGATTTAGCGCTATGAACTGGAGAGAACCAGATTTCTGTTTGACCTAACATTTTATGACCGCCCTGATTTTTTGTAAAGTAACCGCACGGTAGTAACGCTGCTACAGCCTAGAGAGATGAAAAACATAAATTTCTTTCCATCATATATGAAGTGGGGAATGGTTTTGGCCGGCGCCTCAGCTGAAATTGTTC
>CAZWWD010000024.1:0-2833 GCA_964637155.1 uncultured Candidatus Bathyarchaeia archaeon | reverse complement strand
CCATCATATATGAAGTGGGGAATGGTTTTGGCCGGCGCCTCAGCTGAAATTGTTCCGGTAAGCCTTGAGATCGGCCGTTTCCTTTTCTCTCCTGGAAGAAAATTTCATGGTTTTCTAGTTGAGGCGAGAGCTGAACGAGGCGTTTTTAGGAGAATGCTGGAGGTGGCTGCTAAGCATAATGCGAGGCTCAGGCTAGCTCACTTCCAGAGCTTTAAGAGGAAGACCATTCTAGTCTTTTTCGACTGCACTGAATGCGATGTTGAGCCTCAGGAGCTTATGAAAGAGATAAGCGGCTCCAGAAACATAATCTCCATCAAACCTATTGAATCCCAGATTGAAGGCTTCATAATTGACACAGCCACCAAACATCTTACAATCAGCGGTGTGAGATCAGCCGCCGTATCTCTCCCAGTATTTAGAGGCCTAATTCAAGGGGTTCATGAGCGGCTTGGATCGGGAGGAGCAGTTTTCCTCTACTATATGGGGGTGGAGGCGGGGAGAGAAGCGTCTAAATTAGCGCGTGAAATGGCGTTGGATCTCGGAATATTAGATTCCCTCCGGATTCTAAGGGACATAACCCTACCATTATATGGCTCCACAGGATGGGGTTTCCCAGAGGTGGTCGAATACCATGATAAGCCTCTCCTAATGCGCATAAGAATCTACGACTCACTTGAATGTGAGGTTGGCCGCGGAGCTAGGCAATCTTACAGCCATCTGGCACGGGGCTTCATAGCTGGATGCATAGAGGAGCTATTCGGCGTGAAAGTGTCGGTTATGGAGGTCAAGTGCATAGCGAAGAATGACCCATACTGCGAATTCACAGTTAAACCCGCATAACCCTCAAAATATTTTTATTTTTTGGCTTGAGCTCTCCGGTTTCCCAAAAATCCGGAAAAATGGGAGGCGGCCTAAGCGGGTGACATAACCCTAAACACTCTTCCCCGCGAATCAGCCTGCCAATCCCTCTTGATGAAGCCTTCCGCAATAAGCTTCTCCACGCGGCTTCTCACTGAGCGGTGATCCTTCACGTTTGAAACGCGCATAATGATTTCCCTGAGCATGCTTAGGGGTAGAGAGCCGCCTGGCTCAACATACTTCAGGACTTCATTTTTTATTTGCCTGAACTCGAAATCATCTCCCCTGCGGTTAATTTTGTATTTGAGGTTGGATTGGGTGAGTGCGTCAGCGTTCTCAAGATAAAATTTTATGGCGTGAATTAACTCTTCACCTAGAGCCCCGTGAAGCTTCCCATGCTTCCGGAGCACAAAATCCTTAAATTTCAGCCAAACCCAAGGGTCCTTTATTCTAATCGATGTTACAGTGCTCAAAAATAACCCTCCTCTTGAGAGATAGGGTTTGTTTTGTAGTAGTATAGTAAAATAATGTAAGAATTAATACATAATACGCTAATAACGTTAGGTTTCACATGATTTCCAGCTTGAAAATGGCTTAAAAAATCCTTTACTTCCATTAGGGAAGCAATTCTCCGATTTAATTGATGGACTCCATACACGCACATTCCTCCATCAACAATGATTATGTAGCCGCCGGCCAGCATCCCTTTCATCCCTCAATTTTAATCCGCCTATTCAGGAGGCATCTTTTTGGGTCTCCCCTATACCAGCAGCTTTCCTCTCGGCTGCATCCGACCACTATTGAGTTTACTATGCGTAGGGTGAGCGTCTGCTCTTTTTTGACGCATTTCCGCTTAACTTTCACCACGAACTCTTCCATCGCTGACAACCTCAATAACCTTTAGCTGCTCTTCGCCGGCGAAGATTTTAGGCGCCGTCTTCGCAAGCGGCTGTTTTCCCTCATAGACTTGTCTGGCGTACTCTATGATTAGGTCTATTCCACGCCTGATTGCTTCGCTTCGGCTGAAAAAGTAGCCTTTAGAAACATACTCGTCAATAATCTCGATTAATCGGGCGGGAACCTTAATGCTCAAGCACCTAAAATAGCACTCAATCTTCCGGACCATCATCTCTCACCCAAAGTTTTAGTGAGAGAGGGGTTCACTGCGAAAATTCCTCCATTAGGTCATGTATTGCCTGATAGAGGCTTTCTAAAATGTCGAGAACCTTGCATCTGTACGGCGCCGCCGAATCATAGGCTACACATTTTTCATCGCAGATTCTTTTCCCGTCGATCCAGCAGAAGCAGGTTTGCTCTCTACCTTTCCTCAGGGAGTCTTCGGCGGGCATGAGAAGCTGGGATTTCGCTTTCATGTATGCTTGCCCCACAAATCTTGTGACAAGGATGTTACATAATTTAGTTTGCGGAGGATCTATTTAAATTTTGTGATTACCTTGTTACAAAATCTGGAAAAACTTATAAATAATATGTCACATATCTGTAACATGAAAATGAAATGAAGCGGAACAGCAAATACCCAGCCAAAAAGAAAAACAAGAAGCATGCAACCGTACGCCTCCCCGAAAACCTCCTGGAGGCAGTAAAAAACTTCCTTAAAACCGAGAAGGCTAGGGAGATGGGTTTCCTCCACGCGTCAGACGTTGTTACAGAGGCTGTTAGAGAACTCCTAGAGAAACTCGGCTACTATGAGATCTCAAACTACAGGCACTTCAACGTTAACGAGCACGGCGCAATCATAGCAGACTACACAACAACCCCCCCAAGACTAGTACAAGTCTACTTCAGACCGAACACGGCGTGGTGCGAGTACTGCCAAGCAACAAAATGCCCCCACATACAATACGCACTAAACCTGCACATAGTTCAAAAGATCCTAAAGGAAAAAGGCTGGAAAATACCCAAAACCTAGAAACCCTAGGGAAAAGGACACGGCTCTCCCTTATCCTTTGAGAGA
>CAZWWD010000023.1:0-15855 GCA_964637155.1 uncultured Candidatus Bathyarchaeia archaeon | reverse complement strand
GCTAGAGCCGCTAATCCAAGGGAACCCATTAGAATGAAGGCTGGTTCAAATGATGCGTAAACATCTATTATGCGGCCTACAACCCCTACCCACAGGGAACCGAATCCGAATCCTATCGTAAAGAAGATTCCAACCACCAGATCCCTATTATAGCCGCTTGTAATCTTAACCAGATGCGACTGTAGCAACGTCGGTAACGAGAAGCTCATAAACATAAGAATAAACAGATGGAGCGAAATAAGCATTGTTTGGGATGCTGGTTTATAGAAAACCAGCATATAGGTTAGGAGAGAAGCTAAGCCCGAGGACAACAGTGAGACCTTGACGTATCCTATGCGGCCAGCACATTCACCCAATAGGATTGGACCTACAACCCCTCCGAGAAGGCCAATCGTGTAGACCATCCCCCTCACATATACGTCCATCTGAAGGAAGTCCGCTAGGAAGAGAGGAATGTATGTTGTTAGCATTCCTAAGTCTATTCCGCCGGATAAAAGGGCCTGAGCCGCTAAAATTGGAACCACACTTTTAGTCTTAACAAGGGTTACTACATCAGTCTTTAAATTGGATCTACTTCCATTTTCACCTGCTTCTCCGTCTTTTCCAATTTTCCTCTTTCCCTCCCTCAGATACCAGATTACTATTAGGCCAACCACCAGCGCCGGCATAGAAAATATAAAGAGTGTACTTCTCCACCCCCACATTACCGCTAAAAGCGTCATTAAAACCGGCCCCACCACATTACCTATGTATGCTACGCCATAATGGAAGCCGATAGCTCTCCCAAGGGATTTTCCATTAAACCTTTCGCTGATTATCGCTGTTCCCATGGGATGCTGCGGCGCCACGCCGACATTTGAGATCAGTCTAGCGCCAAGGAAATCCATGAACTTACGGGATAAACCCATTAGGAGGGTGCCTAAAGAGAGCAGGATGTTGCCTAACCCTAGTAGGATGTGTCTTGCAATTCTGCGGCTGGCAACGCTGAAGAGTATTTGGGATAATCCGCCTATCAATGATGAAGCTGCCATTGCTAAGCCGAATTCAGTGTAGCTTAATCTTAGCTCCTCAACTATTAACGGCAGAAGAACGGATGAACCAACATAAATGTGCTGCATAACATGAGATAGGGTTGTCACCGCCAGAACCTTCGCCGGCGACCTTCCCCTATCCATGATTCAGCCTTCTAACAGATGGCTCTTAAAGACGCCGCCCTCTTAGGGAGTAGACGAACCCCATCTCTTAAGTGCTTCAACGGCTCCGGCGGCGCTTTTTGGAACATGAAATTCTAGGCCACATTTTGGGCATTTAACATACTCGCAGCTAAGAGAGGAGAGCATTCTACTGCAGTTTTGGCAGGATATAGCCCTAGCATATAGAATGCTGAATTGGAAGCCGCATCTTGGACACGTTATGGTTTTCCGCCTGTCAGGCAACAACATCAGCTCCCAGCTACTTTATTCTTCAATTTTGTAATCAAATTAATCTAAGATTATCAAATCGAATCCTACATAAAATTATTTTGCTAATAAAGCACAAATTTTAATTACACATAAGAAGATTATATTTTTGGATGGAAATTTATGGAGAGATTTCTGCCGATACTCAACTTTATTCAGGTTAGGTTGCGGGAGATTCTCGCTAGAAACAGGGATGGCATGCTTTCATGGGACATCATAAAACTTAAGCGTGTAGGCGACGACCTGCTTAGGTTATCGGTTGACTTACATCCGCATTTGGCTTTAGTCGAGCATAGAGTGCTCTGCCAATCTATAAGGGAAGCGGGCTTAGGGATTAGAAGAAGAGCCATATCAATCGGTGAGGGAGAAATTAGGGAGGAAGATAAAGAATATTTTGAAAGCGTTTATGAAGCTCTTTTAACCATATATCAGAAGATTGAGAGCGGAGAATATTATAGGGCGCTGCTTGAGATAGCTGACAAGAAAACTAGAGAGAAATAATTCTTCATTCTTTCATCTCTAAGATTTTTTCCTTAACTTTCTCGAAATCAAGTAGGGCTAATGATGCAGCCTCAAGGAAAGTTTGAACTGGAACTATCTTTATACCTCTCTCCAAAAGCATATTCTCGGTCTCGAAGCTTTTCAGCCTATCATAATTGTATTTTGGCATAATAAGTATGCGGGCGTACTGATCTGAAAGAGCAGCCTCAATTTTCCCCATCCCCCTATAATCGAGTCCACCCACCGGCCAAACTTCACCCAACGCGGTTATGGCGCCAGTCATAATGACTGTGGGATCCACTTTAACCCCCGTTAAGGCTGATAGCATAGCAACAGCTATTGCGAGGCCAGCGGATGGCCCTGAAACAGGAGGCCTAGTTATTCCAGGTCCAATTACCTGTTTTTCCATTCCTTTTGCCGGCGTCACTATTTCAACGTATATGTCATAATTCTTGAACCTCCATCCTGAAATAGAGTTTATGTAGATGAAGGCGTCGTATGCACTGGCAAGTATGCTTTCACCTGCTTCGCTACCAATCACATGTACTTTACCAGAACCATTTGGATTAACAACAACTTCGATCACTCCAACGAACCCGCCTATTTCACCGCGTTCACCCAAGGCTACAAGCCCATAGCTTTTACCAACCTCAGGCCTCTGAATCCTCACGGTTTCCAACATCATTTTTTGAGCCTCTTCAACAGCCTCATCATATGTTTTTTCAAGAGCTTTCTCAAAATGATATAGTCTCAGCGGATAATTGTCCGGATCAACGTTTTCAAGCTTCTTAAGCAAATCTGGATCTTGAGGAGTTAGTTTAAGCACTGTGAAAAGTCTCTCTAAATCGTTTTCATAAAGCTTTTTCACTTCATCAACTTTTTCAGGCCTATACTTTATTGCTTGCACAAGTCTACGGCATGCTTCAAGCTCCTTCGTTCTAAGGCGATTGGCGTCATCAATTGTATCCGCAATTTTTCTTGGACTGAGAATTTTCTTCTCAAAAATTCTCAGTATATCCTCTGAGGTTAAGCCATTCTCTAAGTAGGGCTTGTACCGCCTAAGATGTATCTCTATTATTTCAAGCTTCTCTTCCTTATTCTTTGGGTAAGTGAATTCAAAGTGTCTTGTAAAACGCTCAAGCAAAGCTGGATCAAGAATTTCAATGCGATTTGTAGCCCCGATAACGACAACGTTGGTGAGGGGGGTAAAACCATCTATTTCCGTAAGCAATTGCGAAACAACCCTATCCATTACGGGATCATGCGTTCCCCTCTTCGGCGCGATAGCATCTATCTCATCAAAAAATATTATTGCCGGAGCATTTTTGCGGGCATCCTCAAAAATGTCGCGTATTGTTTTTTCTGGATCCCCATAATGACCTTGAAGTATAGAGGGGCCATTAATATTATAGAACCAGACATTATTTTCTCCGGCTATAGCTTTAGCCAGCAACGTCTTACCGGTTCCCGGAGGACCATAGAATATGAAGCCTTTTGGAGGCTGATAGCCTGCTTTAACCGCTAGGTCAGCGTCTAAGGCCAGAGAAATCTCTTTAATTATTTCCTCCTTTATTCCATGGAGCCCGCCGACATCACTGTATCTTTCTTTTGGAGCTATTCTGATAGCTGCCCTCTTCGCAGCCTCGGTTTTCTCCGTGGAAGCGTAGCTCCTTAGCTTGCGGGCAGCTCTCCTGAAGTCGCTGAGAGACACATTTTTTCTAATTGACTCGATTTGCGGATCATTTCTCCCCCTCAACAATATTTTATCAATGAGCCTGCGCTGGATCGGCCTGTATTTCTCGCTCATGACTATGTCAAAAGCGTTGCACACATCTGCAGGCGTCAGCTTTATTCCGCCAACAGTTCTCAGAGAATCTTCAAGAGTATTTATTATCTCAATCGGGCTGAGCTCTATGTTGTACTCGCGGCATTTTCTCCTAGCTATTTCGATGAGCATGTCCCTAGTGATCCCAGCGTCAAGATCTATTGTTCCCACAATCCCCCTACGCCGGAGAGTCTCCGTGATGGTTTCATATTCATTTGTGGAGATGAGGAGGATGCATCTGTAATTCTTCTTTTGTAGATCGTCGATCTTTTCCAGGAAAACTGTTTGAACCCTCTTCTCCTCCATGCCGACTTCAGTTGAAGATGCGAAGCGGCTTCCAAACGCTTGGAATTCATCAATTAATATTACGCTTGGCTTCTGGAAAGCAACGTCAAAGAAGGCGCTAAGCTGCTGGGCGCTCTTGCCATACCACATTGTGTAAACTTCTTCTGGTTTAAGAGAAGCGTAATGAACGATTAAACCATACTTTAAGCCAGCCTCAAAAATTTCTCTTTGGCATGCCTCGGCAAAAAATGTTTTTCCGCTGCCTGAACCACCCTTCAATATGAAAACTTTCGGGGGAGGAATAGGACTGTTTTTTCTGATGGTTGGATCCCGAAAAATATGATAATATGCGCTTAAAAGAACTTTCTCAAATTCTTCATCTCGCCCCACAACGTCGGATCTTCTCACCCTCGGAAAATCTATTCTTTTCCTTATGGCCTTCGCCTTTTTTTCAACTTCAGCTACCCTTTTCTCCGGAGGCTTCTGGAGGAACCTCCAAAGTCTATACTGCCATGAAGTTAAATAGAGCAGGGGCGCAAATATCTTTCTTAATTTCGGCCTACTATACCACCATTGATTTGTGAATTCTTCCTCTTCGTCTCGATACATATTTAACCACCAGACACCCACATGTAGACTTGATAAAGGATGAAGAAGCTAACGAGGATCAGTAAGCCTGCCAGCGCCCAGCGGGCTCTCGTCACACCCTCCCTCTTACTTTTGAAGTATAAGTCTATGAAGAAGAAGGCGTCAAAGTAAACTACTGCTATGCCTGTAGCGATGAACAAACCCATATTTACCGGCGTGGGAAAATTGAAAATAGAAATTAAAGATGAACTTATATTATAAACCTGTAGAACCACTTTAATTTTATAATCTGACGTAACGTTATCTTTCGGCGAAACTCTAATTGTATGAAGCCTCACGAAGTAACCTTGAGAAGTATAGGTGACGGAGCCAACTCCTCTATAAAAGTCGCTGTCACTTGTATAGACGCCTATGGTGCCATTCCATCCTCTGCTGGAGCTGAAACTAACTAGAAGAACATATTCGCCCTCATATCTTGGCATCATATATACTAAGGAGAGGCTTTTTCCATACTGTGTCTCATTCGAGAAAAAAGCAACCCTAAAGCTATTTGATTTTAGAGAATCGCAGTCAACCGATATACTTTCAACAGGAGGCTCTATATAAATTGCCAACGTATCATTTACTAGAAAGTTAAAGGTGAGCTCAAAATCGGTTGACGCTTTCTCAAGAAGAAGACAGAAAGCCGATGCAGCCATAATCAAAAGTAATGTGGTTGGAATTAGAGCTAAAAATATATTCCTCAGAGAAACCTCTTTTAATACGTAATTTTTGCGTTTTCCCGCGTAAAAAGCCTTGTTCACCTTGCTTCTCCTTAATAAGATATTTATTACACTTTTCAATAAATGTTTCCCTTAAGGAAAAATTGTAAACACATTTTCTTTTAAAAAATGGAATGGGAGAATTTATGTCCGCACACAAGTATTGGGGGGAAATCAAAGATCCAATCTACGGATATATCTATATAACCGAGGCTGAGAAGAAAATTATCGACTCCTATCCTTTCCAGCGATTACGCAGGATAAGGCAGTTAGCTGGAGCAGAATATGTTTATCCGGGGGCTAATCACACCAGATTTGAGCATTCACTAGGCGTTATGTATTTGGCTGGATTACTGGTTGAGAACCCGCAGCTCTCTCAGATTCTATCTGAGGATGAAGCGCAGATGATACGTATAGCAGCCTTACTTCATGACGTTGGCCATGGACCATTCTCCCACATTTTTGAACATATCCTCATAAAGTTTCTCGGCAAAACCCATGAGGACATGACTTTTTGGATAATCACCAAATCTGAATTAAGGGACATAATAGGTGGTTTAGGCTATGATCCTAATGTTATAGGAGCTTTGGCGGTTGGACGGTTAAATAAGCCTAAGATGGCGTTTATGAATCAAATAATTAGGAGCGCTGTGGACGTAGATAAATTGGATTTTGTTGTTAGAGACACTTACCATACTGGCGCAAAATATGGGTTTGTTGATGTTTTCCGTTTGATACGCACCTTAGACGTCATCGATGGGAACCTCTCCGTTGATGTGGGCGCTTTATCCGCTTTAGAATCATTCATGCTGGCGCGGATAGAATCGTTTAAGAGCATCTATTTCCATAGGGTTGGGAGAGCTGTGCAGATAATGCTTGCCATGGCTATGGAGCGCGCTAAGGATGAGCTGGGGCTTGCAGATTTTAAATCTCCTGAAGAATATTTAGCCCTTAACGATTATAACTTGTGGACTAAGCTGCAAGAGTGCGAGAAATCTAGGGAAATTATTGAGAGGTTGGAGAGACGTAAGCTAATAAAATGCGCCTATGATCCACCGCCCTTCTACATTAGGGACAGAATAGTTTCAAGCATATTTAACGTTGAAGGCATAAGAATACGCATAAGGGATCAAATAGCTGAAGAGGCTGGCGTGGATCCACAGAGCATTGTGATTGATGTCCCAACGCTTCCATCGGTTCCCTATCATCATGCTTTCCCACTTGAACCCATGGAGATACCTGTTTTCCAGAAAACTAGAGATGGAAGGAAGATTTCGGGAAAATTAAGTGAGGTTTCAGGAATCTTCGATTTACTTAAGGGCTTCATGAACATTCTGAGAGTTTATACTGAGGAGGAACATTTAAAGAAGGTTCAGGAAGTATCTGAGAGATTGTTCGGCGAGCTACCTTTTTCGATGAGAATCTCCTACTAGCGGGGTGATCTCTTGAAGCTTATACTTGAAGGGCGACCAATAGTTTCCGGCAAGGCTAGGGGGATAGCTTTAGTATCCAGTAAACCGCTTAGCTTTCTAGGGGGCGTAAATGTAGGGACCGGAATAATTGTTGAGAGAGAACATGATCTCTATGGGAAAAGCATTAAAGATACGGTTCTATGTTTTCCTCACGGACATGGCTCAACTGTTGGCAGCTTTGTGCTTTACGCGCTTGCCAAGAATGGTACGGCTCCAAAGGCAATAGTGAACTCTACGGCGGATCCAGTAGTGGTTGTTGGAGCCGTTATAGCTAACATACCTATGGTTGACGGAATAGATATTTCGGAAATAAAGACTGGCGACATTGTGGAGGTTGATGGAGATAACGGAATAGTGAGGGTCTATAGAAGAGGATAGAGATATGTACTTAACTAAAGATGAAGAGAGAATTTATGATGGTGAGTTAGGCTGGGCCTATCAGGTATCTATGAGGATACTTGTTAAGTTAGGCGACTTGTATGGGGCTAAACGCCTAATACCAATCAAATCAGCGCATATTTCCGGCGTTTCCTACAAAACGATCGGCGATGCACCTATAGAATTCCTCAGAGCGCTGGTAGACTCCGGTGGAAGAGTTAAAGTTAGGGCGACAGCAAATCCCTCGGGCATGGACTACGAGAATGCTACCTTCGCATATCTTCCCAGCGAATTAGTTGAAAAGCAGAGAGAAATAATTGGTCTCTACAGGAGAATGGGAGTGGATACCGTTCTAACCTGCACACCATACTATTTGGAGGTCCCTAGGAGAGGGACGCACTTAGCTTGGGCTGAATCCTCAGCTGTGGTTTACGCTAACTCAATACTTGGCGCGTGGACAAACCGTGAGGGGGGGCCTAGCGCGCTTGCATCAGCTTTAATTGGTAAAACTCCAGACTATGGGTTACATCAACCGGAGAATCGTTGCGCATCAGTTCTCGTTAGGGTTGAAGCGGAGCTTAGGAATGAAGTGGATTACGGTGCACTGGGCATGTATTTAGGTAGAGTTTTAGGCGATAAGATTCCGTTGCTTCAAGGTTTAGCGAAAACTGAGGAGATCTTTCTCAAGCAGATGGGTGCGGCGATGGCTACAAGCGGCATGGTTTCAATGTTTCATTTAAGCGGGAGCAAAGAGGAGTTAGCTGAAATAACTGAAGAAATAACCGTTGAAGACAAAGATTTACGTGAAGTTAAGGAGGAACTCTCAACGTCTTCTTTTGATAAGCCAGACTTAATTTTTATTGGGTGCCCACACTGTTCGCTCAGCGAAATTAAGCTGGTGGCTGAGCTCATCAGAGGGAAAAAGGTTAGAGATGGCGTTCAATTTTGGGTTTGCACATCAAGGTTTATCCGCAGGAAAGCAGAGAACCTCGTGAGAATCATTGAGGAGGCTGGCGGAAAAGTTGTATGCGACACATGCGCGGTTGTAACTTGGCTGAGGGAACTCGGCGTAGAAACATTAGTAACGAACTCAGCTAAGACAGCTCACTATGCACCGTCAATGAGCGGGGTTGAAGTTTCATTTTCGCCTTTAAAAGAGTGTATTAAAGCTGCATTCCGAAAAATCATTTAAGATGTAGAAATTCCCCCTTTTTAATTTCGGTTTCCAGAAAGCTCCAGCCTAATCTTCTCGATTATTTTCTTGGTTTTTTCATTCAGTGGGATTTTAGCCTTCTCAAACTTCTCTCTTGGAACTTTTAGTGGGCGTGTAGCGTCTACTCCAACCTTGGTTGTTAATCCGGTCGCCATATCAGCCGATGGATCAAGCGTTGATCCCCTAGCATTTGGGATTATCAGCAAGTCCTCACCGGCTTGAAAGCGTGTAGCTATAGCCCACTCAACCTCCTCCGGGTTGAAGACGTCTACATCATCATCAACTACAACAGCGTGCTTTAAGCTTGGATGCGCCGCAAAGGCTGCTAGTAATGCGTTCTTTGCATCGCCATCACTCTGCTTTTCAATCGAGATAAAAGCGTGAAGCCATCCGCATCCACCTAGCGACAGATTAACCGCCTTAACCCTCGGCACAACCTTCGATACAGCCTCATAGATTGCAGCCTCCCTAGGTAGGCCCATTAAAAGCATATGTTCCGGCCCGCCAGGCAGGAGAGCTTGATAAATGTAGTCTCTACGCCGCATCACATTAACAACCTCAATAATAGGCTGGGGTCTCCGCGCATCATAGGCTCCAGTAACATCTACGAATGGGCCTTCCTGAGTTTCCTTTAGATGGGATATTCTTCCTTCAAGAATTATCTCAGCTTCAGCCGGCGCATAGGCTTCAACCTTTTCGCATTCTATCAGCGCGAGGTTTCCCTTGAGTAGGCGGTTGGCTACGCCGTATTCGCTGATCCCGAATGGCGGTGATGAGGCGGCTGCCAAAAGCACAGCTGGATGCACACCTATTGCTATTGCTATATCTAAATCTTCCCCGGCTTCTTTAGCCATTTTCCAGAGCTTGAATAAATGTCTTGGAACAAGCCTTATAGCCATTCGCTTCTTATCTAGAACTAGAAGTCTATGCACTGAAACATTTTCGATGGTTCCATCCGGGCTTCTAGCTGATACAATGGCTGAGGTTATGTAGGGTCCAGCGTCCCGCTTAAAATGTTTTAAAATTGGTATTTTAGAAAGGTCGGGTTCCTCAACGACTTCTTTAACAGGAGAGTCGCTAACAATTTTTGGGGTTTCAGGTTTGTTCATGGCTTCAATTATTTTTCTATGTAGGTTCTCTGGCTCCGTTTCTAGGGCTAAACATAATCTCTCTCTTGTCGCACATACGTTCCCAACAACTCTCACATCGTATCCTTCAACCTTATCGAAGAAGATTACTGGGGAGCCAGGAATATGCCTCATTATCGCCGAGATCTCGAATACCGGTGAAACTTTATCCTTTACATGAACTACTTCTCCACGCTTCTCCATTGCTTTGAGGAAGCTTCTAAGACTCACTGGGCTTTTCCCCCTTCTCCCTTAAGATCTTCTCTAAAAGTCTTATGAATATGCGTCCGGCTTTAGCTTCGTCTAAGGTTCTTATGAAAACTGAGACCAGAACCATCTTTCCCGTAAGAGCGGCAAGTCTTTCCGCTATAAGCCTAGCAATCATCCGGTTTCGCTCCCCCAAAAGAACTGAGGAGAGAGGTAATCTGGATATTTCTAGTCTGGAGGGTATGGAAACCGCTAGGGTTCCAAGATTCTCGGCTCCCTCGCTTAATAACACAATATAGGAGTTTTTCAATTCTATTATTCTAGCTGATAGTGGAACGCCCTCCTCCGTAACCTCCTTATATAGAATTTTGGTGTTATGCAAGGCTACATCAACAACCATATTTTTAGATACTAGACAGCAATTTCCTTAATTCTTCACCATTCCTTTTCCACCAATTAAAGAGAATTTTTAGGTCTGTACCTATATTGAAGTTGCGCACGCCAAGCTCAATGTATCTCTTCGCATCCTCCGGCCTGTTTATTTCGGCTCTCGGAGCCACATCCATTTTTAGGGCTGTTTTAATCGTTTTTTCCTCAGCCTCCCTAACCTTGGGGTGATTGGTTTCTCCAGGCAAGCCTATGCTTATCGAATAGTCAACGGGGCCGAACTGCACCATATCTATTCCTTCGACGGATAGAATTTCCTCGAGGTTTTCCACGGCAGACTTTCTCTCGATCATTAATGCAACCACAGCATCTTCACAGATCTTAACTGCGTCCGCTGGTGAAGCTAAAACCCCTACGTATCCAACTTTCCTATCCATTCTAAAACCATTTATGCCCTTAGGCTCCATCCTAACAGCCCTAACAGCCTCCTCGGCGTCCTCAACGCTCATTATATCGGCGAAAAGCACATTCTGGATTCCAGCAGCTAGGGCTCTCTGAGCCAAAAATGCTCTGGGCTGCTGGTCAATTTTCATCATCGTTGAGATTCCAGAGAGCTCCGCCGCTCTAGCCAGATTATCTAGGTCATGAAGATCATATGGTCCATATTCGCCTAGAAATTCAACATAGTCGTAGATGCCCGTATAACCTATAATTTCAACGACGCCCGGCCATGGGCAGACTATTCTTGTCCCAAGAGTTGGCTCGCCTTTTCTCAAAAGCTCCCTGAGCCTATTAACCCTCAAGCAATCTACCTCCAAGCTCACATACAAATTTAATTACGATACCTATAAAACTTAGCACATGCACATAATTCAATCGTTTGATACAGATTGTTTACGGGATGAAAATCGGAAAATGAAGGTTGAGTGTAAACAAGAAAGTGAGGAGGTTTTAAGAGCTAGGGCAATTTTGGGGGTTTTGAGGAAAAATTTTTCCATTCCTGATTTCTCGAGTATATGTAAAGATCCATTCAGCGTTCTGGTTAGAACAATTATTAGTCAATCTACGGCTGAGACGAATACTAGAAGGGCTTTTGAAAATCTTTCAGCTAGGATGCAGATAACTCCAAGTAGCCTAGCTAAGGCACCTATTAGAGATATTGAAGACGCCTTGAGGGTTGCAGGGCTCTATCGAAATAAATCAGTAGTCCTCAAGAAGCTCTCAGCAATAATACTTGAAAAGTTTGACGGAAAACTCGATTTCATATATTCCTTACCGTTAAGTGATGCTAGAAAGAAATTATTGAGTTTACCTGGAGTTGGACCTAAAACAGCTGATATAATTTTGCTCTTCTGCGCTAAAAAGCCAGTTTTACCTGTGGATACCCATGTGCATAGGGTATCTAAAAGACTAGGCTTGGTATCTGAAAATGAAAAAAGATATGATGATATCAGAGTGAAACTTGAAAGGTTATATGATCCAAAGGATTATTTCGCTGTTCACATGCTATTTATAGCTTTGGGGAGAAAATTTTGTAGGGCTTTAAGGCCCCTTTGTTCAGAATGCTTAGTTAATAAGTTATGTCCTTCAGCGGAGTTCTAAGAAGTTTTTATCAAAATTCTTTGTAACGATCTCAACTTCGCTTCCTTTTTCGTTTAATCTTATTTGTCCAACATGAACTTTTGCAACGGAACCCTTCACATTAGTGTAAACTTTCAGCACGCTTCTATCGAAGTCTATGGAGCTAATTGTTCCAATCCCTAGAAATTTTCCGTCTTTATCTTCTAGGGCTACGAGAAGACCTTTTTCATCTCCCTTACGCATGATTCTTAATGGCTTACTGAATTGAGCAGTTAGCTTTGCGATCTCCTCATCGTTTAATGTCGCTCCCTCCCTCAGCACTAGCATAATATAATCTGGGGAATTTTCGCAATAGATAATCTTGCCACCTATGATGTCCTCAATTTTTTTCTTGAGAAACTGATCTAGTTTACCTTTAATCTTTAGGTTTCCATCAACTTCTATCCAGCTCAGCGGGTAAGAGCGAATTCTAGCTTCCCTTAAATATCTTTTATAAGAGGATTCTCTGATCATTTTTCTAGTTTCTCTATCTCGTTTCTTTATGTTTTTAGGAACTTCAATGGTCAAAATTTCTGTTTCCATATCACTCATTGAATCTATGATGGGGCTTAATTCATCGCTATTTTGTATCGCCACGGCGAAATTTGGTTTTAAACTGCTGAGTAGTCGATACTTGTAGTTTACGGCGTCGAAGCCTTCGATCCAGCCGTCAGTGTTAATTATCACAAAATTCGAACCGGCGCTTACAGCTTTATCCCTTAATTCCATTAGACCGTTTATGGTGGGCTCTATTACGCTATATGGGCTTGTGATCCCTATGAAGATTAGGTGATCCGGCTGAAGATTAAAGGGGTCGATTATCGGCTTTCCTATGAAGCTCAAACCTAATGTTCCGGGGGGACCTATATCAGACTGCCCTAAATCTCCATCCACTAAGGCTACACTTCTTCCATTATTCAGAGCCATGTTAGCCAGATAGATGCAGAAACTGGATTTACCGGAGTCTATGCCCCCCAATACAGCGACCTCCACCCTTCCTTCAGCTGAAAGAATCTTGTTCGCAGCCTCCTCCCATGTGGGCGGTATTGGATCCTCATCGATCACGGTGTATGAAGATGAGTTTCCAAATAGGAGTTCTAGTTGGGAATCCTCGATCGCTTCGATGGGTATGCGTCTTCCTCTACGAACGATTATGTGATCTCCAACTTTTATTTGGGCTCCAAAGACTCTTATTGCGCCTGAAAGTAAAGCTACGCATGCTGGGCCATCAATTAGGAGCGTCTTACCGTTTTCAATGTTTTGCCTCATTTTGCGACGCCCCTTAGTCGAATTTCACCTTTTTTAGAGGCTATCTTTATGGCCGAATCGGCATCACTTAATTTTTTCTTAAATCCACCATTCTTTAGGGAGCTTGTTCCTCCCTCATCCACCATTTCGATAAGAACTTTTTCTGAAACAGAAACTTCCAATCTACGTGCAATCTCATTAGCTAAATCCGGTAAGCCTTTACCGATTCTAATTCGCTGAGTTTTAGCGGGATTTCTTCTTAGCTCTGTAAGAATGAAGTCTATCGTTTTCTCCATGCTTGAAAGCTCCTCCCTTCTTAGGGGTCTACCGTCAGCGAGAACTGCAACCCCAAAAGTTTTCCCCGGATCAACCCCAATAACTAATTCTTCATACACTTCTTTATTCATGATTATCCGTAGTGCCTCGCTTATCGTGTCCGATGGATCTTTTTCTGCATCATACACTAGGATCCGCTGATGATCTATTAGGGGTTTTTCTTTTTCGGTTGTCACTACAACCTTTATTGATTGCGGGATGGAGTCCCCTGGCACTAGACTTAAGAAGGGAATATCTCTATTCTTAAGTTCATTAACAAGCTTATAGTAGGCTTTTCCTGAGACCGTTGCAACAGCTATTTTGGCTCGTCGTCTCATAACACTACGCTCAAACAGCTATCTAATTACTACTAGTAGGGAAAAGACTAAATTTAAATTTTAATCATCTCTTAGTATGTGGAAGTAATTGAGAAAGCGAATACCAACTGGTTGCCCTTCGCTTGACGGAGCCTTAGATGGGGGACTTCAACCCGGGGAATTAACGCTTATTTACGGTGAAGCTGAAACTGGAAAAACTAGCTTAGCCATCCAATGCTCCGTGAACTCGGCGAGAATGGGCCATAAAGTCTTATTTGTTGATGCAGATGGAACCTTTTCATTACAGAGACTTATGCAGATCGCGCTTCAAGATTTTGATGAAACATCTCAATCAATAGTTATTTTTACACCTTTAACTTTTGAGGAGCAGTCTGAATTGGTTGATGAACTGGAGAAGTATATTAGCCGAAATCTCGGCTTAATAGTTTTTGACACCATAACATCCTTATATCGCTCAGCGATAGGAGGAAGGGAGGAGGCTTTCAAAGTAAATAGGGAACTAAACCGCCAGGTAGCTATGCTCACACATATCGCAAAAAAATTTCAAACACCAATCTTAATTACAAGTCAAGTAAGAAGCGTTTTAACCGAGACAGATTCCTTCGTGGAGCCCGTTGCTGCAAGAGTTCTTAAGTATTGGTCAACGACAATTATTAGCTTATCGAGAACCAGCAGGCGAGGCGTAATTAGAGCAACAGTTGAGAGGAGAGGAGGCGCTAAGAGGGAAATAAACCTATACTTGCTTATAGGTGAGGATGGTGTACACGATTATGATAGGTTCAGATTGAATATAACTTGACAGTGAAGGAGAGGAAACGGTTTGTCAATATTTAAAGAAATATTTTACGCTCTATATTTTATTTTTCCAGCCTATTGCGCAAACGCGTCTCCAGTAATCTTTGGAGGCGGCAAACCAATTGATTGCGAAAAGAAATTCTTCGATGGGAAGCCGATATTTGGCTCGCATAAAACCTACAGGGGGTTCATTTCAGGTCTTTTAATAGGTACGTTTGTCGGATGGGTTCAGGAGACGTTTGCTCCAAGCGCCGGATTACCTCAAGGAAGCACCCTGTTGGGTTTCACTCTATCCATTGGCGCATTATTGGGTGATCTAGTGGGCTCATTCATAAAAAGGAGGTTGAATCTTAAGCCTGGAGTCCCGCTTCCAGTAATCGATCAAATAAGCTTCGTGGTTTTCGCCCTACTGCTTGCATTGGTTGTTGAACCTAACTTATTTCCGCCGCTAAGAATAATTTTGGTAATTGCTTTAACGGGTCCAATACATATCTTAGTGAATTTCATAGCCTATCTGCTACATCTTAAGGATGAACCGTGGTAGCCTTTTTGCACTGAAGAGCAGGCACACATTTTTATGCGGATTCATGATTAAAATTTTTAGTGGCTTACCGGTATGGGCTTGCCAGTCTTCAATATTGTTAGATCCGCGTTCTGCACTTGCCTTCCAAAATATAATATAAATCCGTATCTTGGCAGATGCGGGCATGGATGTTTATACTGTTATGCAATTAAATTTCCGAGCTTTACGGGCTCGGTTACTCCGCGTTTAAAGCTTAAGGAAGAAATTTTGGGAATGGTTAGGAAGACTAGGCTTCGCTTGCCGGTTATGTTTAGCGACTCAACGGATCCATATCAGCCGCTTGAGAGAGAATATAAGATAACTAGGAGATGCTTGGAGGTTTTAGCGGAACGTAAATTTCCATTATTGATTGTTACAAAGTCGGATTTAGTGGTTAGAGACATTGACATATTCAAGAAAACACCTACGGTTGTCTCCATGACCATAACTACAAGCCGCAGTGATATTGCAAGCTTCATGGAGCCTAATGCGCCTAAACCCCATGCAAGATTTTCAGCCCTAAGGAAAATTGTGGAGGAGGGCATACCGGCAGTTGTTAGAATAGATCCCATAATACCAGAAGTTAACTCGGATATGAGTGATCTTGAAAAAGTGATTTCGGAAGCCTCTAAAATAGGTGTGAAACAGATTACTGCCTCCACAATGAAGCTAGTTAGGGGAGTTCTGCCAGCCATAAGAAAAGTAAACCCTGAGCTATCGAGAAAACTAGCGGAAATCTACTCTAATGGGGAATGGATTGGAGGCTACAAATA
>CAZWWD010000022.1:13300-15992 GCA_964637155.1 uncultured Candidatus Bathyarchaeia archaeon | reverse complement strand
ACATATTAATGATTAAGCTAGGTTTAACTGCCATTTTGTTGATTATCGTTTGGATACCTAGCTGATCTTAGTAAACTCAATCTTAGAACGCTAAGAAAGATCATACATATGCCTAAGGTTTTAATTGGTGACAGCTTCTCCTCAAGCGTAAGTATCGCTAGAATCATTGATATTAGCGGATAAGTTATTATTATTGCGGTTGCCTTCGATAAATTAATATTTTTAACTCCATAATACCAGAAGCTGTTTCCAAGAGCGTAATTAATGCCAAGGCAAAATATTGTCATGTTTTCATGGAGAGACAATTTTCCTATGACTTCTATTGGATTTAAACCAAACAGCATCAAAACTGCGAGTAGAAAAACCCCGCCTATAAGAAGCCTATACATAACAACTATGATCGGACTAATATTTCGCATTAAATTCTTTGCAACAATATGTGCGCATTGAAAGAAGAAAGGTGCCAATAGAAACAGAATGTCGCCGGCACTTATCCCCTTTAATCTACCTTCAGTTGTAATTAGGAATATTCCTAAGAAAGCTAAAAGTGACAAAAGAATTTGCTGCCTGCTTATCCGTTCTTTCAATAATAAGCGGCTTAAAATCATGCTGTAAATCACTTCTGTTTGCAAAAGGAAAGTGTTGCTGATGGGTGATAAGGCGAGTCCATAAAAAACCATGCTCATCGGTATGGAAGTCCCTATTACGCCTATCCATAAAAATTTAAGGAAATGCCTTCTGCCTTGAACCAGAGCATCAGTAATTTTCCCCAAAACAATATTTACTGTAAGAAGGATTAAACCGGATAACGAAAACATTAAAGCTGTTAGAAGAAAGCGGTTTATAAACGAGATTATTTTGGCTAAGTAAATGTTTATTCCCGCTGCAGTTGTCGCAATAAACACTGAGATTATCCCAGCGGTCTCCGAATCAAAGGTTTTCTTTTTTAACGTCATTAACCTCACCAAACATATGGAAGCATATCATAAAAATTTCAGTATCTATATATGTATATCCAAAAAAGAAGCGCTAAGATCTAACATTAAATTTATTTATGGTGCTTAAATAATATGCTTAACAATTTAAGAGAAACATTCATTTCAACAGTGTTTTGGTGGCGTAGATGGGATTTATTCATCTTTACACTGGTAATGGTGAAGGAAAATCTATTACTGCTTTTGGTTTAGCCTTAAGGGCCGTTGGACACGGCTATAAGGTTATAATAGTTCAGTTCATGAAGGGACGAAAAGATATAGGTGAATATAAAATTTGGAAGAAGCTAGCTCCCAATTATGAGATCCACCAGTTTGGTCGAAAAGAATTTATAAACTTGAGGAAACCCGACCCCATTGATTATATCTTAGCGAGAAGAGCTCTCGAATTCGCCAAAAAAGCTCTAAAAAGAAAACCGCGTCTTCTCATATTAGACGAAATAAACCTTGCAGTCTCCATCGGATTAATTGGATTGGATGAAGTGCTTGAGCTTTTAAGAGAAATACCTAAACCCACAACCGTCGTCTTAACTGGCAGAAATGCGCCCAGAGAATTAATTGAGCGAGCTGACTTAGTAACAGAAATGTGCGAGATAAAACATCCGTTAAAAAGAGGTGTCCAAGCTAGGAGGGGAATAGAATATTAGATCAAAGAATTAATTACAGCATGACGTCGCTCTCAAATATTATTTCTTTTTAGAGCTCTCTGCCTTCCCTCGGGTTTTAACTGTTTCTTCCCCCTCACAATAAACAAGGTAAATGAACGCTAGCGAAAATGCAACGAACACTAATGCTAGCAGAATGTAAGTGAGTGTGTTAAAGTATGCTTCAGCCACCATCTGCTTCAACCTCAAAGAAGAAATAATTTAATGATCAAATATTTAAGATGTTGCTTTTTTCCACTCACCCATTAGGAGATCATACATGTCATCATTCTCTTCGATTTCATCATATCGACCTAATGCTTCAGCAATTCTCTGTCCGATTAGATGATAGCACAAATGAGCCTTTCTGCTCATAACATGATAATAAAAGTCATCGCATGAACAAAACTCTGCATCCGGCATAACAAGATAGTCTCCCTCCCTGCCAATAACGATCCAAACAATCCTGCCACTAGGCTTAAAAACATATTTTTTAACCCTATTATCTTTAATTGCCTCCCAAGCCTTCTTGAAGCGCGAGCCGAAAAGCATAGTTAAACGAGTTAGATGGTCATCAGTAATTTTTCCGGCCTCTTTAATTTCCTTGCAGATCCTATTAAGGATATTAATTTCAGATTCCTTTTTATCCATTAGCCTCGAGGTAATCATATATATTAAAGCGCAAAAATATCTTTTTCCAACCCATTACGCTTTAATCTATTTTCTCTGAGAATTATTTAGCAGCCACTCTGGAACTTTGGCATTTGGAACCGAATCTACCCTTGGAATGTACGGCTTAATGTCAATTATCGGTGAATTATTAAAGGCATCTAAGCCTCTAACCGTTAAAACGCACCCCTCAACCTCCAATAATTTTACTGTGCATAGGCCTATTGGGTTAGGGCGGGATGGGCTTCTACAGGCGAAAACACCAGTCTCCAAATTAACGGTGTGCTTTCTAGGAAAAACTAGTAGGGTTCGCCTTTCAACCTCATTATCGCGTAAGTGCATCCAGTAAAGAACAATTAAATGAGAGAAACCCTTTACGCCTTTAAG
>CAZWWD010000022.1:0-13200 GCA_964637155.1 uncultured Candidatus Bathyarchaeia archaeon | reverse complement strand
GTAAGTGCATCCAGTAAAGAACAATTAAATGAGAGAAACCCTTTACGCCTTTAAGTCCAGCACAATATTTCGGGAAAATACGTATCTTAGCCTCATTGTCTCTTATCTCCTCAACAACTCCGATAAAGTAAATCTCACTCTTCCCATCCATAATTCTTTTCCCCTTCTTGAGAGCTTATCCTAAAAGTAGTCTTGCATGATTCCCTTATTAATATACTTAGACGCTAGATCCCCTCTTTGTTCTCTTAAATATTAAAGAGGGCACCCTCCACTTGAGGGTTACGTATATGAGGTCTCCACCGGAGATGCTTATGACTCCATGAATAAGATTGAAGATTGCAACTAACGGGCTTAACGCTAAAGCCACACCCAAAGAACCATAATACAAGTTTAAGACTGGTATGGTGAGAAGAAACATTATCAAAGTACGCGTTATGCATCCTAGAGTATATGAGAGAATCCTTGAAAGCCTAATTTTATTTCTGAGAATCCTGCTACCAAAATAGAAACCTAAAGCCGTTGAGAATTCAGCTATGGCCTTCATAGAGGCTCCAATGAGCTCTCCGCTACGAACTAGAATCGCTAAAAATACTGCCGCGGATGTAGTTGCCGCACCGTTTAATCCAATAATGAATAGAGAAAGCATTATTGGAATCCCAGTGAAATCGAATTTTAGAAATGGTAGCCATGGAAAAATAATCTTTAGTCCCGAAAACTTCATTACGTAATCAAAAATTACCGCAAGAGCACTAAACATTGCTATTTTAGTAACAACTGACGCCTCTTTTTTACCCATTTCAGGTCTGTATCGTTTTTCAAACGCAAGTATTTATCATTTTCTACAGGTCACCGTGTAACATTCATTACCCTTACACAAACATTACTGAAAATTATAGACGTAAAAAATAAGAAAATCCTTAAACCATAAAATCTTGTGAAATCTCAGTAGTTTTTAGGGGGCGAAGTTGATTTGTATAAGAAAATTGGAATTTTAGGCGGTTTAAGTCCTGAATCAACAGTTACCTATTATTTGCATATTGTTAGAAAGTATCAGGAGCTTTTCGGCGATCACGGCTACCCTGAAATAATCATTTATAGCGTTAGCTTCCAAAAGTTTATTGATTGGATGAAGGAAAATAAATGGGATAAGATAACGGAAGAATTAATTGAAGGCGTCCAAAAGCTCGCTATAGCAGGAGCAGATTTCGCCTTAATTGCCACAAATACTATGCACATAGTTTTCCATGAAGTTGAGAAAGCATCCCCAATTCCCCTAATCAGCATAATAGACACTACAGCCGAAACCATCAAAAAAGAAAATATAAGCACAATCGGGCTTCTGGGAACGATCTTCACCATGGAAAAAGAATTCTACAAAAAGGGACTCGCCAAATATGGAATAAAAACTCTCATCCCAGAAAAAAATGATAGAGAGTACATAAATAATGTTATCTTTAAAGAGCTGTGCAAGGGACTAATACTGGAGAAAACTAGAAATAACTTTAAAAGAATTATTGAAAAATTGACTAAAATGGGCGCTGAAGGGATAGTCCTCGGTTGCACCGAGTTATCATTGCTAATCAGTGAGGAAGATGTTCCAACAAAAATCTTTGATACAACAACGCTACACGCGGAGAAAGCCCTCAATCTCGCTATAAAATCATAAGATTTCCCTACTAAAAAATCGAAATTTGCCATCATTAATCTATGTTGGGTAAGTTCCTTTCAAAATCATTGCATGATGTGATTGTTTGTCTCTACAGCAATTGAATATAGGAGGAAAAATTAGATGTTTTTGAGAATTCTTTTTGATAATGAAGCTAGAGAGGGATTCAGAAGCGGTTGGGGCTTCTCTTGCCTTGTTAATGAAAAACTACTTTTCGATACTGGAGCGAATCTGAATACTTTACTCTTTAACATCCGCAGATTTAATGTGGATCTCAATAAGATAAATAAGATTGTTTTCTCCCATGAGCACATGGATCATACGGGCGGCTTCCAGATTATAGGAATGCTTGGAGAAGTCGAGGTTTACGTTCTCAAATCCTTCTCTAAACACTTTAAGCAGAAGATTCTCTCCTTTCCAAATGCTAAAATGAGGAAAATAAATAAGCTGGAGGAGATAGATGACGACATATTCACAACTGGCGAGCTAGGCTTCTTCATTAAAGAGCAATCTCTAATCATAAAGAGAGGAAAAAACGTAATAGTCGTAACTGGATGTTCTCATCCAGGCTTAGATAAAATACTTAAAGTCGCCTCTAAAATTGGAAAAATTTATGGTGTAATAGGTGGCTTCCACGGATTCAGTAGGCTGGAAATCCTGCGAGACATAAGCCTCATAGTTCCATGCCACTGTACTGCGAGAAAAAGACAGATCCATGAAATGTATCCGACTTCAAGTATAAAATGCTCAGCAGGCTGCACGATAGAAATTTAAAATTATTTTACCCCTCATTTCTGCAATGGTTCATCACTAATTCAGACCGTCCATCGAAAATCATCGGGGCAAATAAAAATACTGTGAACTAAGAAATAAATCTTTTAGTTACCCGAGAAAACTTGGAAAAGATTAATTGTATTGCTGAAACATATAAGACAGCACTAATCTTTATGAATGAAGGAGTGGAGCGTGCATATATGGAAGATTTTTCAGCAATAGAATCCGAAGAAAAACTTAAAGAGAGAATATGTAAAACCGTAGAGAGGCTTTTCAATCGGGGCTTAATCTCAGCCCTAGGAGGAAACATCAGCGCCCGAATCCCCGGAGCCAATGAATTCTGGATAACGCCGAGCGGAGTTTTTAAAGGCGAGTTGAAACCCAAAGACCTAGTAAAAGTTGACTTGGATGGAAACGTTGTGAAAGGCTCTCTAAAGCCATCAATAGAAACACCCTTCCATGCAGTAATATACAGGAAGAGAGTTGACGTGAATGCTATCGTGCACAGCCATAACCCCATCGCCACAGGCCTAGCCTTAGCTGGAATGCAAATACAGCCAATAACTATTGAAGCCGTCGCTATTTTAGGGGACATAAAAATTGTGCCTTGGGCTATACCGGGAACCAAAACTTTAGCAAATCTCGTAGGTAAGCATGTAGAGAACGCTAAGGTTCTAGTACTTATGAACCATGGTGTTGTGGGCGTTGGAAGCGATCTTCTTGAAGCTGAAGCAGTGGTTGAAACGTTGGAGGAGGTTGCAACTATCCAATTTATAGCCCGCATTTTCAAAGACAAAATACCTTTAATCTCTAGAGAGGATATAGAGCTAATAAAAAAGATGCATGGGATCTAAAGGTGTTTGCTGATTACGTGAGTGTGAGATATTTCTAATATCCTATAAATCTTCTGAGAATAATAAGAACTTAAACTGAAGAGAAATATCATCATTAAAAACTATGCGGGTCTATAAGCTAAATTGCCTAGTCAATTCATTTTATAATGGTAAACCAATCTTTCGGGGATTCAATTATAATATTATACATCTTTTTGATTTCGCTCACTATGTTTTTCTCCTTTAGGAAATCAAGTCCACAAACTTCACTTAATATGTAATTAATTCCCTTTGGATAGATTTCCCTCACAAAGATTTCGTCTGCCGGATAGAGTTTTCCATCTTCATCTCTCCCTCGGAAGAGAAAAGCAGCAGCCACGCCTAGAGAAGTATAAGTGAAGGATATGGAATGTTTTGCATCAAGTAGTATGGCTCCGATTAACCTATCGTTTCTAGAAAGTTTCCTCGGCAAATCTCTCCCAACCCGGTATATGGTGTCGCCGAGAGCTTTATTATTAAATCTCCGAATTAAATCATCTATGTATTCTTTCATGTCGTCTCTATTGAATTCGCTTGAATATTCACGAATTAGAGCTTCGCCGGATTCCCACATTGCTCTTTTAACAGCCTTGAGTATGTGGGGGTTGCTTATAGCCTCCCACACGTACTTCATATTTGGGTCGGTAATATAGCCTAAATAGGCTGTTACAGCATGCCCCATGTTATGCACAAAAAGCTTCCGATCCACGTAAGCGACAATATTATCCTTCGCTATTATGCCCTCAACTTTCGGAATGCCCCGCTTAAACGCTTTTCTATCTACAATTATCTTATTGTAGGGCTCAGCAACCACCATGAGCGCATTCTTCTTTTTATACTCTCCAGTTAACAAGGGAACCATTTTGCCAATACATGTCTCCACGAGACCAACCATGGAATCCAATGGATAATTTTCAGGCAAAAATTTCAGTAAGCCTTCTTTGAAAAGTTTAGAAGAATTTCTAATATTTTCGCAGATAAGGATGTCTATTGGGTTCTTGTTGAGATGGAATCTTTTAATTAAGCCTCTGGCTATAATGGCATAAATTTTTGAGAGATTATTGGCGCCTACAGCTGTGGCCATGATGTCTGCCGTTGCTATTTCTTCACATACTTTTTTAATATTTTTGCCGTGAACTGCCCTAACGTTCTCAACCCATATAGTTTCCGAGTGATCGTCTTCTATTTCGATAATCTTATATCTTCTCTGCTTATTTAATGCTTCAACGATCTCATTCTTGATATCAACGAAAATAACTTCGTAGCCAGCTTTCGAGAAAAGATATCCAATAAGAGATCGCCCGATCTTACCGGCTCCAAATATAACTATCTTCATTAAGCAGTTCCCACCCGCCTAAACCTGTCAATTGCTAGGCCGTTCCAGCTTACATTTTTTAGGATTCCTTCCGTCTCAAATATTTGTTACGATAAATATTCGATGCGATCTCATTTTCTAAAGGCGTGATTTCTCCCTTCTTCAAATTTATGCCCAAAGACTCTTTAAATCCTCGGATTAATGCTCTTTTAACTTCATCTATACTTATTTGCCGATTTAATTCGTCTCTAAGCCTAGTAACTGGACTCCACACACTTGTACTCTTACCTCTCTTCCTTTCATCGTAAGCTGTTAAAACTTTTTTCAATATTTCTAGATTCGAATTAATTAGAAGTGTTCCATGATGCAATATGACATTTCTTCTTCTTAGTTGAGCTGAACCGGAAATTTTCTTTCCTCGGACAAACACGTTGCCGGGAGGTATAAAATCGATAAATGGGCTTAATCCAAGATATTCTAATCCTTTAATTAAGCCGGAACACAAAATTCTGTAGGATTCCGCTACGTCTAGTCCTCTTACAACTGGATGATCAAAGTCTAGGACGATTGTATAATTTAGGTTTCCTAGATCGTGATAGACCGTTCCTCCGCCAGAAAATCTTTTAACTACTTGTATTTTCTCTTTCATGCATACTTCAAGGTTGACTTCAGCGCGGATTCTTTGCGAATGACCAACTATGACGGAAGGATTATTCCTCCAAAATCTCAGGGTTGGTGGAACAACTTTTTTGATCCTAGCTTGAAGGATGGCTTCGTCTATAGCCAAATTTTTCGCAGCATCATAAGTTACCTCGGAATCTAATAATCTCCATGAGGACAAATCGGATCTCTCTGAGTTTTCTTTAACAAAAGTTTTCTAGAAAGCAAATTGAAAAGGTTAAAGAGGGGAATTTAGGGAGGAAGAAGAAGGCTATAGGGCTTCTCAAGTAACTCCTTGACTCTTCCCAGGAATTTCGCCGCTGTTACCCCATCCACAGCTCTGTGATCCGCTGATAATGTGATGTTCATTTTCTTTCTAATCTTAATTTCTCCGTCAATAACTGCTGGTTTATCTCTTATTCTTCCCACAGCTAAAATCGCTACTTCCGGCGGATTTATTATTGCGGTGAAAGAATCCACGTCTAAAATACCTAAATTAGAGATGGTGAAAGTTCCGCCAGTGAATTCGTCTTCGCTGAGCTTTCTCTCACGGGCCTTTGCAACGAGCTTCTCTGCTTTAGAAGCTATTTGAACGAGATCCATTGTGTCAGCTTTCTTCAAAACTGGAACTATCAGTCCATCTTCCAATCCAACAGCTATTCCAATGTTAACATCCTTTGACACTCTAATGTTTTCCCCGTCACAGGTAGCATTGAGTTGGGGATACTCCTTTAAAGCCATAGCCACAGCCTTAATCAATAAGTGAGTGAACGATAAGCGGACACCAGCCTTAGCCTCAATTACCGGAATTAGATCGCTTCTCATTTTTGCAGCTTCAGTCATATCAACCTCGGTGCTAATGTAGAAGTGCGGAATGTTCGTCTTACTGTAGGTCATTTTCTTAGCTATAGCGTGACGTATGCCCGAGATTGGAATCACCTGAACCTCCTCTATTCCCGTAACCGCGGCGGCAACCTCAGGTTTAGGTACAGCTACGGCGGGTGCTGAAGCCGCTGCTTTTGCAGCTTCCCTACGAGCTAAATAGTCCAAAACATCTTTACTGGTTATTCTTCCTCCAGGGCCGGTGCCAACTACCTGTGTTAAGTCAACGCCCTTTTCCCTAGCTATTTTTCTGGCTAAAGGCGATGCTTTAATTCTTCTTTCCGCCTTCTTTTCGCTCGGAGCCTCTGTAACTTGCGCAGTTTCCGCGGGCGCTGGGGCAGCTACACCTTTTAGCTCCGCCATAGCCCTCTGAATCATGGTTTCCGGTATCTCCTCATCCTCTTTAGCTATGTAGCCTATAACCTTCGTTACCGGCACAACTTCGCCTTCTTGCGCTAATACCTTTTTAAGTATCCCTGATCCTCGAGCCTCTACCTCTAAGACCGCTTTATCGGTTTCTATTTCTAGTATTGGTTCGCCTCTCTCTACTTTTTCGCCTTCCTTCTTTAGCCATCTAACAATTTTACCCTTCTCCATCGTCTGTCCAAGTTTAGGCATAATAACCTCAACAACCATAATGATCACCCCGCAACTACATTATTTTCTTAACAGCCTCCATAATCCTCTCTTTGCTTGGTATTGCAGCCTCCTCAAGCACGGGGCTCATTGGGATGGGCACATCGGCGCCAGCAACTCTAATTACTGGCGCATCCAGATAGTCGAATGCGTTCTCCATTATTAATGCAGCTATCTCAGCGCCTACACCGCACGTTTTATAGGCTTCGTGAACTACAACTGCCCTATGAGTCTTTTTGACTGAGTTAATGATCGTATCAAGGTCGAGGGGCTTCAGTGTTCTTGGATCAATAACTTCGGCTTCTATTCCCTCTTTTGAGAGTTCTTCAGCTGCATCTAATGCGAAGTGAACCATACGGGAGTAAGCAATTATCGTAACATCTGTTCCATCCCTCTTAATGTCTGCAACTCCCAGAGGGACGGTGTACTCGCCCTCAGGCACCTCCCCCTCAACGTTATAGAGCATTTTATGCTCAATGAACATTACTGGATTATTGTCCCTTATGCAAGTCTTTAATAATCCCTTAGCATCGAAGGGTGTTGAAGGCATCACAACGAATATTCCAGGCGAGTGAACATACCAAGCTTCCAAGCTTCCAGAGTGGTGGGCTGCTATGCCCCTGCCAGCTCCACCCTGAGTCCTATAGACAACTGGAACTATTGATTTGCCGCCGAACATGTATCTATTTTTAGCCGCAATATTAACTATTTCATCCATAGCTATTGTTGAAAAGTCTATATACATTATTTCAGCTACTGGCCGCATCCCCGTCATTGCTGCACCCGCAGCGGCTCCGGCGATCGCCGCCTCAGAAATCGGAGTGTCCCTCACTCTTTCAGGACCAAACTCTTCGTAGAGTCCCCTTGTAACTCCGTAGGCTCCACCATAGATCCCTACATCCTCCCCCATTATGAAGACTCTTTCATCTCTTAGCATTTCTTCTCTCAATGCTTCGTTTAAGGCTTGTCTATAGGTTATCTTCCGCATCTTCAGCCCCATTCTCTTAGCTGTAGATAGATCTTTAATCGAAGTCTCCGGATCCCTATAAATTTCCGTATACACATCGTCGCATAGGGATTCAACTGGGGGGTATGGGCTGTTTAATGCAAATTTTTCAGCTTCATCTACTTCCCTTATTACTTCTTCATCCAGAGCTTTTAGTTTTTCCTCCGTTAATATTCCTGCGTTAAGCAATTTTTCAGAGAAAGTTTTTATTGGGTCTCTTGCTCTCCAATATTCCTCTTCCTCTCTCGTTCTATATCTTCTGGGGTCGCTTCGCGAATGACCGAGAAATCTGTAAGTTTTGCATTCAACTAGAGTTGGGCCTTCACCTCGTCTAGCTCTTTCAACGGCTTTTTCAACGGTCTCTTTAACGTTGAGCACATCCATTCCATCAGCGATAACCCCTGGAATATTGTATCCTTTAGCCCTTTCAGCGATATCTTCAAATGGAAACGCCCTTTTAACTGAAACCGACATCCCATAAAGATTGTTTTCGCATATGTAAACTACTGGAAGCTTCCATATGGCTGCCATGTTGAGTGACTCATGAAAAGCCCCGGTGTTAGCGGCTCCATCTCCAAAGAAGCATAGAACAACTTGGTCGGTTTTCCTCATTTTGATCGATAATCCGGCTCCAGTAGCTACTGGTATGTTTGATCCCACTATTCCCGTAGCCCCGAGATTTCCGGAAGTAACATCCGCAATATGCATTGATCCGCCTCTGCCCTTGCAGTATCCTGTGGCTTTACCGCAGAGTTCGGCGAGCATAAGTTTTAAGTCTGCCCCCTTAGCTATGCAGTGCCCGTGACCTCGGTGAGTGCTTGTTATGTAGTCGTCTTTACGTATAGCTGCACATGCGCCGACAGCGACGGCTTCTTCACCTATGTATAAGTGAGAGGCTCCTTTGACAACATCCCGAGTCAAAAGATCTAAGACTTTCTCTTCAAACCGTCTTATACGTAGCATCTGTCTCAAATATCCAATCAATTCCTCAGGCGTATACTTGTCAAGCATCCATTTTCCTCCATACAATAACTATTTAACCACTAAAGCTTTCGGGGCCTATTTCGCTAAGAACAAAACAATAATCCTTTTTTAAATCTTTTGTTGGTTATCGAGAGGGACTTCCTCATGCTTAAATACGGCTTTCCTTAACCATATCATAAATCGTATTACAAATCAAAAAGTGATGTACGGGAGTGTCATGTAATGTCAACTGGAAACGACGTATATGATGTTGCCGTTATAGGTGCTGGTATTGGAGGATACTCTTCAGCCGTTAGGGCTTCCCAGCTTGGAATGCGCGTTGCTATAATCGAGAAGCAGAAAATTGGCGGTACATGCTTAAACAGGGGATGCATTCCAACCGTAACATTAGCCACTATAGCCAATCTCCTAGAAAAAATTAGACACGCAAAAAACTATGGAATCAATGTAGAAAGCTTCTCAGTAGACTTCAAAAGAATCAGAGCTAGAAAAGAGGCCATAGTTAATCGTTTAAGTCAAGGAGTTAAATATTTACTAAAAAAGAATGGGATTGAAGTCTTTGAAGGTTTTGGAAGAATAAAATCGTGGAATCAAGTTAGCATAGAAAAAAACGGTGAAGAAAAAACTATTGAAGCCAAAAATATAATCGTAGCATCCGGTTCCAGACCGAAACGTTTACCAGCAATCCCAATAGACGGAGAAAAAATAATCACTCCTGAAGACTCTTTAAATTTGGAAGAGATCCCCCAAAATCTCTCCATTATAGGCGGAGGAATCCTAGGAGTTGAATTCGCCCAGATATTCCGCCTATTAGGTGCAAATGTGACTATATTAGAAAGAGAGCGGAGGTTACTTCCCTACCTCGATAAAGAGATCAGCGTCGCGCTTAGCAAGATTCTGGAGAGAAACGGTATTAAAATATTTACTAATGTCGCATCTGAATCAATCAATATCGAGAATAATGGGGTTAATCTAACATTTTATGCGGAGGGAAAGAAACTTAACGTTACAGCTGACAAGGTCATAGTTGCTGTAGGGCGGGAACCAAATTCGGAGAATCTCGGTCTCGAAAACATTGGGGTTCGCCTTAAAAACGGCTTTATTGAGGTTGACGAGCACATGAGAACTAACATTCCTAACATCTATGCCGTAGGAGACGTTACTGGAGGAAAAATGTTTGCACATGTCGCTTTTGCGGAAGGCATTGTGGCGGCTGAAAATATTGCCGGAATGGAAGCAAGTATTGATCGAAAAGCCATTCCAATCTGCATTTACACTACGCCTGAAATTGCATGTGTAGGTTTATCAGAGGAAGAAGCCCTTAAGTTAGGATACAAGATTTCAGTTGGAAAGTTTCCATACATGGCTAATGGTAGAGCAATAACCCTCAATGAAAGAGAAGGATTCGTAAAGATAATCGCAGAAAAGGAAACCGACGAGATTTTAGGCGTCCACATAATTGGCCCAGACGCAACCAACCTAATTAGCGAAGCTGTAGTCGCCATTAAACTCGAATGTACATCAGAAGAGCTCGGTAAAACTATGCATCCGCATCCAACTCTAAGCGAAACGATCATGGAAGCATCCTTAGCAGTATTTAAGAGAGCTATCCACATTTAACAGAAGACATTTCACACTCATAAGAGAGTGCTTTAAATAATAGAAAATTTTTCATTTTCAGTGGGGGTAAACTTGGCTGAAAGCGTTAAGGGGAGAGGGCGCGTTGAAGGAAAAGTCGCTATTGTTGTTGGCGCCTCTGGAGGTATAGGAGAGGGAATAGTCAGAGACCTTGCTAAGGAAGGAGCCTACGTTGTTCTCGTCGATATAAACTTGGCAAAAGCACAGAAGATTGCGGAAGAAATAAACCAGCAATATGGTTCAGGAAGAGCTATAGCGTTAAAAGCTGACGTCACCGTTGAAAAAGAAGTGGAAGAGATGGTTAAAAAGACAGTTGAGGTGTTTGGCGGGGTCGACATACTAATCTATAGCGCTGGCATAGTGAAGGCGGGAAGCGTCAAAGAGATGAGCCTAGAAGACTTCGAGAAAGTGACTAAAGTAAACTACACGGGGTATTTCTTATGTGTTAAGCATGTGGCGCGAGTAATGGCTGAGCAACATAAGCGCGATCCCTCCCGATGGATGGATATAATCCAAATAAACTCAAAGTCTGGCTTACAAGGGAGCTATAAAAATGCCGCCTATGCTGGAAGCAAATTTGGCGGTATTGGGCTAACACAAAGCTTCGCGCTTGAGCTACTAGAGGACGGCATTAAAGTTAACGCTATATGCCCAGGAAACTACTTCGAAGGGCCCTTATGGTCTGATCCGGAAAAAGGATTGTTTGTGCAATATTTGAAGGCGGGTAAGGTTCCCGGAGCGAAAACCATAGAAGACGTCAAGAAGCACTATGTATCCAAGGTTCCCATGGGTAGAGGATGCGAAATAGAAGACATAATGCATGCAATATACTATGTGATAGAGCAGAAATATGAAACCGGGCAGGCGATTCCTGTCACGGGCGGGCAAATAATGCGATAAAGTATGGATATTCAGCTTCCCTTAAAAGAGGCCAGTAAACATTAGGTTTTCTCTTCAATGAAGAACCTCTTTACAATTTGCTTAAATTTTTTCTCTGTGTTTTCATCCATGAAAACAGCTCTTTTATCGGTTACTTTGATTGCATCTAACATATGATTTGGCACTTTAAATCCGTGCTTAACAATCCATCCGCATGTTTTCCCACCTAAGAAAGAGTATAACCCTAGAGCAATTTTGAAAGTATTTTCCTTCCCAATAGTTGTGAACCACTCAAGGACATCATCGGGCCATGTTATCTTACCTAGAAACGAGAAGAAGGAGATGCCAAACTCTCTATCTTCAAACGTAAGCTCCCCATCAGCATTAATGTAGCCCACTCCAGCGTATTTAGAAAGGAATTGATGTCCAAGAATTAGGTAAGCTCCTCTTTTAAATATCGGAAGAAATTCCTTTTTCTTCGATTTTTCATCAACAAGCGGCTGAGGAGATTTAGTGTTATGCTCTGTTCCATTGAAGACTGGAAAACCGCGTTTTTCTGCAACCTCCAAAATCTCCTTCAATCTCTCTTCCGTATTTCTTTTCGGAATAACCTCGATTGCAAAAATCCCGAGGCCTTCAAGCTCATCAAATAAAGAATTCAAGTCTTTTTCTTTTTCAGTTATCGGATTGCCTAAAACTGGATAAGTAGGTATGGCACCATACTCCCTGAAGAGTGAAACCAATTTCTCTAGGCTTGGAAATGCCCTAGGAGGTTCCTCAACATAGGCTGCTCCACCAGCCTTTAAAAGATTATTTCTAATTAGATTTTGAAGCGCCGCGTCGCTTGAAATATTTACTTTAATATCGCCGAAAAGCTTCCGTAAAAGCTTCTTAAGTTCACTCTCACTCGGAAATCTATTTTTAAGGAGCTCCGCTATTGCCTGCGCTACATGTCTTTCCGTTACATTCCCACGAGGTGTACATTTCAATACGTCATCAAAAGTTAAATCAAGAGAGGGATCAATCTTCTTGAGGATCATGCTAGCTTTTCTAGTCATTTTCTCATATCTTTCCCTAAGCGCCTCCCGCATCATCCTCAAAAGCTTATCGCCTGGAGAACCTGGTTTAAGGTCGCGTATAACCCCTTTACCGCAGAGGTACACCCGACCTGGGTTCTTCGGATCATTGTATCTTTCACCCCTCTTTTTAGCTTCTTCGGACATAGCTATGGCTTCTATGCTGAAGGCAGCTTTCAGTCCTAGAATTTTACATGCTTCACCAAACTCCTTATGCCCAGCTATTGTATAGTGGTCGTTTATTCCGAAGATTTCAAGCCCCGCCCTATAAGCTTCCCATGCAGCTTCCGCCGGGGACCTAAAAATGCTAAATGACTCGCTTGTGTGGATGTGAACATTAACCCAACCATGCCTTTCAGGAGGTGGAATAACTCCTTCGTTTTCAAGACGCTTAAGCTCCCTAAGTGCATCTAAACGTGACATTTCCCTCTTTTTTCCAGTATAATTTAGCTCTCCTTCTTCAGGTTCTCCAAGTAATTCAATAAGTATTTGCACTCTTTCAGGAAAGATGCTACGATTTTCATTCATTTCCTCACGCTCAATACAAACCTTAACTGACTGTTGCTCTCATACTATAAAATTTACGGGTAATCCAAAAATTTTTAGTCTTTAATTTTAGGAAAAACTTATTTTCTCTATTCGATACTTAATGATTAGAAGTTGGGAGATGATGAATAAATATGAAAATGAAAGCGGCCTTTCTTGTTGGTAAAGAACGTTTTGAAATAAGGGAGATTGAAAGACCCGAATGCGGTTTAGGAGAGGTTTTAGTTAGGGTTAAAGCCTGTGCTATATGCGGCACAGACCTAAGA
>CAZWWD010000021.1:1271-16532 GCA_964637155.1 uncultured Candidatus Bathyarchaeia archaeon | reverse complement strand
GCCTTCCAACCGATGAGAGAGTGAAGATGGGAATTAGCGTAGCCTTCCAGAATCCCCCAGCCATTAGAGGCGTAAAGCTAGGTGAAATACTGAACCATCTAATTCGAGAGGAAAGTAAGATAAATGAGCTCTTAAGTAAGGTGAAGTTTCCGCCTAGCTTTCTTAAGAGAGACATAAACCTAGGTTTTTCTGGGGGAGAAGTAAAGAAGTCTGAGATACTTCAGGCTTTGGCTCAAAACGGCGATTTCATAATTCTTGATGAACCGGACTCAGGGGTTGATGTTGAAAATCTCAAGGTTTTAGGCGGAGCTGTGAATGAGCTATTACGCGATCGCTCAGCTCTAATAATCACCCATTTAGGGTTCATACTTCACTATGTTAATGCTGATATGGCGCATGTTTTAATAAACGGCACAATAGTCTGTTCCGGTTCACCAGTGAAAATTTTAGGTCAAATACTTAATGAAGGATATTCGTGGTGTATGAAATGTATACAAGTAAAGAAGCAGCGTTGCGAGCTAAAAATAAACCAGCAGCTTTAGGACCAGACTTAGATCTGAACCAGTATTCTAGGCGGCCTAAAAACTGGGAGCCATGCCCACTTTCGGATCTTTCAGAGGATATTCTGAGGAGAGCCTTTGAGGTAGGTGTTGTTCCAGAAGAGAAGAGTCGATCAGCAACCTTCTTTCAGATCGATCATTCAGTAATCTTTAAAGCGATCCAAGATGCCTTCGAGAATAAAATCGAAATTATGAGCACAAGAGAGGCTCTGAAAAAATATGATTGGCTGAAAAATTATTGGTGGAAAATCGTCAAGGTTGACGCTGACAAGTATACGGCTTTGGCCGAGCTGGCTTGGGATCAAGGATACTTCATTAGAATACTTGAGGATCAGAAGGTTATGATACCTCTACAGGCATGCATTTTCATCTCGGTTGACAATCTAAATCAAAATGTCCATAACATAATAATAGCTGAACCGGGCTCCGAAGCACAGATAATAACCGGCTGCACTCTACATTCAAATGTTCATCGAGGATTACATGTTGGCGTAACCGAATTCTACATTAAAGAAGATGCTAAACTCACGTTTACAATGATTCATAATTGGGCTCAAAATTTTGACACTAGGCCTAGATCGGGGGCCATAATTGAGGATAACGGAGTCTTTGTAAGCAATTACATGTGCCTTAAACCAGTTAAAAGCTTACAGATGTATCCTGTTGCATACTGTAGAGGTAAAGGGGCACGTGCCAGATTTAGCAATATCCTCTACGGCGTCGGCGACTCCTATATCGATGTTGGCTCTAAAATTGTTCTTCAAAATGAGGGATGCAGAGGGGAAGTTATATCTAGAGCCGTAGCAACAGATAGGGCACAAATATATGCGAGAGGACTGCTGCAGGGAGAACATGATGGCTCAAGAGCTCACCTGGAATGTAGGGGATTGCTTCTCTCAGATGAAGCCATGATCTACTCGATCCCAGAGCTAATAGCTAAAGTTCAGGGCGCCGAACTCTCCCATGAGGCGGCTGTTGGAAAAATAGCTGAAGATCAAGTCCAATATCTGATGGCTAGAGGGTTCTCGAAGAGTGAAGCTGAGGCTTTAATAGTGAGAGGATTTATGGATATAAGCATATTTGGACTACCAGAAGATTTAGAAGCAGAAATTCGGAGAACGATAGGCATAACAACTGAACGTGCACTCTAAAATTTCAGGTTAAAAACGCTTTATTTCTTAATGTTAAAGCAGGTTAATGAGCGGTTAAATCCGCTGAGCTTTAGATAATTCATAATTATTTCCGGCTTCTTTGCTCGGTCAAATAATCTAGAATTTTTCTTTGCATACCTCCTTCCTTTAACCCGATTATGTACTCAATGATCTCATCAACTTTCTTGAATTTTAGATTTAAAAGCTTACTGAAGCCCCAGCCAGTGCATTTTATGCTTGAAATTACCGACGCTACTGTTACAGACTTCATGAGGTCACCTGTTTGCTTATAGGCGGCTAAGAAAGAACCGCACCATGTGTCTCCGGCGCCAGTTGTATCTACGATTTTTTCTACCGGAAACCTTAATGCAGGCACAATTTGAATTTCTCCATCCCTGCTTATTATCGCGCCCAGTTCACCTAAGGTTACAACGAGCATCTTAGACCTTAGAATCTTCAGAGCTATCGAAAGACTTTTTGCGTTTGTAAGGGCCTTTGCTTCAGAATCATTCAATATGAAGAAGTCAACTTCCGAGGCTATTTCCCTCAGGATCTTTTTGTTTTCTCCCCTCATATAGCCTATCCAAGCGTTAACTGAAATAGCTGTTCTAGGCTTTTTCTCCCTAATTGTTTGCACAATTTTTTTCACTCTGGCCGGAGATAATGGCGAAATGTGCACGATGCTTTCAGAACTTAGACTTTCAATCGGTATAAGTGATGGAGAAATTCTGAGGCCAGACCCATACTTGGCCTCCAAGTATTTTGCTTCCCAAAGCTCATTGTATCTTATGTTGAATCTTGTTGAGGGAGCTTTTGAGATCTTTAGAAATCTTCTTGGGAAAATATCTAAAATATCTAGGAAAGGATAATCTTTGCCAACAACTGAAACCAGATAAACATTATCTAAGAGGGTTCTCGCCGCTACAGCAGCGTAAAGAGCAGCTCCACCAGGCTGAACATTAGATCCGTTAATGTTTTGAACTCTATCTATTGAAACATGACCTATGAAGAATATTCCATTGTTCATTATTAGCCCCACAGAACTCTTCTCTTAAATCTTACAAAATATTTTAGATCAGTTACATGAAGTTTAAGGCTTATTCTCAATCTTTATTGAGAAGAGCTCAAAAATTATATAATTTAGCGAACAAAGAGAAATATATCCCGGAAGAGGCTAAAAGAATGGTTATCAAAAACTCTGGAGGAAAGATAGAGGAGAAGTATTTAAAGAAGCACCCAAAATCCAGAGAGCTATATGAGAAAGCTAAAACTCTTTTCGCTAGGGGTGTAACTCACGATTCACGATACTTTGAGCCCATGCCAATATATTGTGTTAGGGCTAAGGGTTCAAGGAAGTGGGATGTAGACGGCAACGAATATATTGATTACTGGATGGGGCATGGAGCCTTAATTCTAGGCCATGCTCATCCTGTTGTAACCAGAGCCGCCACTGAACAGGCGCGTAAAGGAACTCATCTAGGTGCTTCCCACGAGCTTGAAATCAAGTGGGCTGAGAAGGTTACCAGTCTAATACCATGCGCTAGGGGAGGATTGGTTGAGTTTACGAGTTCAGGCACTGAAGCAACCATGATGGCTATTCGCATAGCTAGGGCTTACACTGGTAAGAAAAAAATCATAAAGTTTCTCTCACATTTCCACGGATGGCTCGATTACACCATAATTGATTATAATCCGGATTACTCACCGCTTCTCTCCGATGGATATCCAACAGGCATACCGCCGGAAATATGTCGCTACACTATTGCTTTACCACCAAATGACATTGAGGCTGTTGAAAAATCTCTTGAGAAGGATGATGTTGCATGCGTGATACTTGAACCCGGAGGAGCATCAATGGGGCTTATACCCTCCTCCAAAGAATTTCTTGAGAAACTAAGGAAAATAACTAGAGACAAAGGTGTTCTTCTAATTTTCGATGAAGTTGTTACAGGCTTCAGGGATGCGCCCGGCGGAGCGCAGGAACATTATGGCGTGATACCAGATATGGCAACTTTGGGCAAAATATTAGGCGGAGGCTATCCTGGAGGAGCTGTCACTGGAAGAAGAGAGTACATGAGCCTGCTTGAGTTTAAGATTGAAGGCAAAAGGAATTTTAGGCGTATAAGGCATCCAGGAACATTTAATGCTAATCCATTATCCGCAGCTGCTGGAAACGCATGTTTAGGCTTAATTCTTAAAGGTAAAGTTCATCCCTCAATAAATAGGAAGGGTGAAATGCTAAAGCGCGGCCTAAGTGATGTGATTGAAGACAACGATATTAACGCTTTAGTGTGGGGCACGACGCCTTCAATAATTTACATCGGTTTTGGAATGAATCAAGAGGATATTGAAGTCTTTGACATTGAGAGTTATGTTAGGTTCAGGGAGAAGATGGATGAAAGCCGGAAAATTACGCGCATACTGGAAAAAGCTTTAATAAATAGGGGGATTCATCCAATGGGTCCAAGGTTGATTCTGTCAATAGCCCACACCAAAAGGGACATTGAAGTAACCATAGAAAAATTTGATGAAGCATTAAAAGAGATGAAGGCGGAAGGCCATATTTAGGGCTATCTGAGGTTGAGAAAACAACTCCTATAATTGAAACGATAAATTTTATATCCAGATGTCATCAGCGGTTTTATCTTTCAATAAAGATGTCTTCTTGAATAATTAGCAAATGATCAACATAATAATTATGTAAATACATCAATGATAAGAAGACTCAAATATTTTCTTTAAACTCAAATCCTTTGGGATGCCAGATGTCGAAGTTTAATAAGGAATGGGAAGGAACCGAAGGCGGCGTAATAGACCGTGTAGTAAGCACTATAAGACCACAACAGCCTTTAAGGTACAAGCTTTCCCTAGCCATTAAACGCATAGAAACCCAGGCTCAAGCGCTTGAAAACGCAATAAATAATCTATCTAGGAGAGATAAGTCCCTATTTTCTAAGGTTGTTGACGCTTATTCCGAGCATGACATTAAAAGAGCGAAGGTTTATGCCAATGAATTGGCTGAATTAAGAAAAACGATAAATCTAATGTCTAATGCTAAATTAGCCCTCGAAAGGATCGCCCTAAGACTTGGCACAATAACCCATATGGGTAATGCAGCTTCCGTAATAGCGCCAGCACTAGAGATCTTAAAGGATGTTCGCTCCGGCATAGTGGGCTTAATGCCAAACGCTGAGAACGAAATAAACGCCATAATGACTATGCTTGATGAAATAATGGTTGAATCCGGTCAAGCTACTGGCGCAGGATTCGATTTTGAGCCCACAAGTGAGGAAGCACGAAAAATACTTGAGGAAGCAGCGTTGGTTGCTGAGGAGAGAATGAAGGAGAAGTTCCCGGAGCTGGTAGCCTCAAAGACCCCTGAGGCTGAAAGTGAGAAGTTCGGTTAATAAAAAAGATTTGGAGGTGAAGAATTTGGGTCACAGATCTAAGATGGCCCTCACCCTTTTTGTGATAGGACTTATAGGATTTATGTTGGGTGTTGCAGCCAACCTCCTATATTCTAAGGCTTTACCGCTCCTCATAGAGGCTTTTCCACAAATATTAGCTTCTGAGTGGGCTGCTTGGGGACTCATAGGAGCGGCTTTAGCAATCGTATGCTGCCTAATATACGCTTATATGCCATAAAAAACAAAGGGGTTCCAAAGAAAAATCTCCTTGCTTATTTAGTGCTTATTATAAGCGTATAATGTGCACGTCGGCGCCAAGAAATTTATGGGTAATCATAAATAAAAAATAAGGGCGGGAATTCAGTAGGCTGTTAAGGCATCAAGCAGTCTCCTCTCAGTTACTATACCTATGAGTCACCTTCCCCCTTACAACTCCTAATCTTCATTATCTTTTTATCACGCATTAGGATTAGTGCATCTTTTATAGTTTTATTGGCTTCAATGGGTATGAGGGGGAGGTCATTATTTCTTCAGCACGTGTTTCATCGGGATCTTTACCTGCCTTAACAATCTTTTCGATTATATCCCTCTCAGTTATTATGCCTATGGGATTACCGCCACTCATTAACTATAATTGCACCAATATTATTTGAGATCATCTTCTCAACAACGAAAGAAACTTTGTCAGAAAATAATACTGTAACAGGAGGCCTTCTCATGGCGGATTCAACTGAGTTTTTCAATCCAAAAAAATTTCACCATTAATAACATTATTTCTTTGAAAATTTACATATTTTATTTTTCAGGTTCTATAGAGTTTTCAGCATCCCCATAGCGGAAACTAGTTTTTATAGATTTGCTTTCAATTCCCTAATAACTTCATCTGGATCTCTATATGTTTTTGCCGGTATCTTGGTTAATAGTTCGCTGAGTCTAACTTGTTTTTCCTCATCTAATTCGATTAGTTTCCAACCAACTCTCTTGATCAATGCGCTTTTTGTTATTGGGTAACGTGTTCTTTTGATGACTGCTTTAACGGAATCTAAACCATATAAACCAGTTAAAGGCGGAAAGTATCCCTTTTCCATGAAGAAAATAAAGCGCTTTGCGTCTTCAAACATTGAAAGATTATTGAAGAGTACGTAAGCGCCCATCTCTAATCCTTCAAATTTTTTAACGGTCTCATAGAGTCTTTTGAGCTCCTCATTCGTATATTGATAATAGTACATGCGTTCACCAAGACCGTGAAGGCGGAAATAGGCTAGGTTAGATGTGAAAGCTGGCGTTAGCTTAAATGGATCAGTTACATGCGTGACATTTAAACTGCTTAATACGTTTCTAAGTTTAGTCAGCGCCTCTTCGCTTTCCCATGATAAACCGCGAGTTTCCCAAACTAAAATGAAGTCTTCGCGGTTGATTCCCCTAAAGAATTTTTCAGCTTCCTCCAAGTTTTTTAGGCTGAAGGAAGCTGGGGTCTGTATGAGAATTATTTTTGCTTTTAAGATGCGGCATATTTGCTTGATTTTTTCGAAGGAATCGGATGCTTGTTCGAGCTTCAGTTTATACTTATGGCTTATATCCTGATGGGCTTTAACTGTAAACTCAAAATTTTCGGGAGCTTTATTTCGCCATCTCTCAGCGGTTTTTGGATTTGGATACTTATAGAAGGTGCTGTTTAATTCAACAAGCTTGAAGGTCTCATAATATTTTGTTTGAGAAACGGGGTAACCGCAACAGCCAACCTTAATCACGTCTTTATCGCCTCCCACATATAAAAAGCCTCTTTCGCTCATCAGCTTTGCTCGATCAACACTGAACTACGTCCATCCTTCTTTTCAACCCTTATTACATAATCCGCCTTCTCAGCAAACGCTTCACTGTGGGTTACCGCTATGATCTGCTCAACTGTCTTTAGACGCGATATTAATTCGGCCAATCGATCTATTGATCCATCCTCCCTACCTAAACTTTCTGTCGGCTCATCCAGCAGTAGCATGCTTAATCCACGTCCAGATTTAATATGCATTATGAGCTGACCTACACCTAAGCGGTATGCAAGCGCCAGAAACGTTCTTTCGCCGCCCGAAATATTCAGGACGCTTCTTTCATGTCCCTCTTCACCTACCACTATGGGCGTATAGTTTTCGTCGATTTTAATTGTAAGCGATGGCCCATCAGAACCAGCCAGATCATCTAGTATATGTTGGATCACTCTTTCAAAATATTTGATGAAGTCTCTTCTTATTTTTGGCTGGATGCTTCTGTAGGCTTGTCGAGCCTCCTCAATGAACTCTAATATCCTATTAACTTTCTCCAATCGCTCAATTTTATCCTGGGCGACATCCAATCGTTCCTTAAGATCCTTTAATCTAAGCATGATTTCATTCTTCTGTGTTTCTAGGGTTTGAACCTTATATTTTAGGCTGGAATATTTTTCCATAGCTTCATTGTATAGTCTCTGAGCCTCCTCAAACCTTGTATGATCAAACTTGGTGATTTTTGACTGCAGAGTTGATAGCTGCTTTTTGATGATTTTTATCTCCTTTTCCTTTTCATTCAGCTCTCGTAACGCTTCATTAAGGAGGTTTCTTTCATTCTCCAGCTGTCTAACTATCTCCTCCTTTTTAGGTTGAATAGCTTGAAGGTTAGAGAATATCGTAAATAAGCTGCTTCTTAGCTGACCAAGCTCCTTCATATTTTTCTCAAGCTCATTCAGTTGCTGCCTATAATCGGAGATTTCCTGATAGAGATTCTTTATTAGTCTGTCCTTGTATTCAGGTGAGAGGGGTTGAAGGCATAGTGGACACTTACTTTCCTTGATGAGATTAGTTATTCGCTGGGTTGCCCGCTTAATTTCGCTTCTAACATTTTCTCCCTCACCTTGTATGCTTGATATTTGCTCAATAATGCTATCAATATGTGATTGAAGCTCTTCTTGAGATAAGTCTGCGGGCAAACCTAAATCTTTGAGGTTTTTCCTTATGGCTTCCTCCCTAATTTTTAAGGCCTCTAATCGCTCCTCTAGCTCATTCACTCTTATTCTCCGCTCTTTAACTTCGCGCATTAACCTAGTGCAGATACCCTCTAAGCTTCCAATTTTAGCTCTGAACTCAGCCTCTCTAGCTTTCAGCGTTTCGCTCTCTCGACGCAATGCCATAATTCCTTCAAGATGGGTTGACGCCTCTTTGAGCTTTAGCTCCGCTTCTTGGAGTTGTTTCCGCGTCTCTTCAAGCTCCGCTTCCCTCATGGATAGTTCTTTAATGGACTCTTCATATGTTTTCTGCATGTTTTCCATGTTAATTACATCGGGATCTCGCTCCATAGTTCTCTTTTCACTCTCATACCATCTTTGGATTGATCTTAAATTAGCCCAAGAAACCTCATAGTCTGATACGCCGAAGAGCTGATCCAGTTTTTTCCTTCTTTCCGTAGGCGTCATGTCTAGTATTTCTTTAAGTTTTTCCTGTCTAACCCATATTATGTCGCGGAACACTTCCTTATCTATCCCTATTATTGATTTCAGCTGCTCGGCCACGGCTTCATTTTTCATTTCGGCTATGAGCTTATCTTCTTTGAAGAGTTTGAGCTGCTCAGTATCTTGGCTTATACGATTTCCACGTCTTCTAAGCCCCCTCCAGAGGGTATACTCTTTCCCGTTCTCTATGAACTTCAGTGCAACCCTACCGACGTTAGCTCCCTCACGGAGGAGATATTCGTAGCTTCTGCCGATTGGATCGCCGAATAACGCGAAGTCTATGGCATAAAGAATGCTGGATTTGCCGGCGCCAAGCCCGCCGACTAGGCAGTTAAAGCCTTCCGAGAACTTTATGTAGGTTTTCACATGCGACCTTATGTTCTCGATTAGTATGCTGTCAATCTTCATTCCAGCGAACCCTCCAAAATTTCCTTAGCTTTATCCTCTTCATCCCTCACCAAAAACTGTATTAGGTCAAGGGCTATTCGAGCTCTTTTTTCAGCTTCCTCACGTTTGTGACGTTGCAGAAAGAATTGTAGAAAATACTCGTATGATCTAGCCCTTAAATCTCTCATTTCGCTTTCAAATATGTTCCGTATTACTTCCTCCGGAAACTCTTTCTCTCTTAAAAGCATGATTGGGTGAACTGTAAGTGCTTTTTCGGCTGCGCTTCTGATTTTCGCTAAATCTATTTCTCTTCTAGTTGATTCAAGTGGAAGGGTTCCTCTCAAAACTGGAACTATAACTACGCCCTCCTCATCAGCTTCCTTGATTAGCTTTACGGCTAAATCAGTTATTTCTTGCGGAGATAAACCGCTGAAGTCTCTATCTAATATCTTGAATTTTCTCGGAGTTTCCAGCTTTATGTGACTTATTTCTATGTCGCCGCTTCGATCAACCTCAACATAGTAGAAGCCTTTCTCAGCATACGCATCTTCGTAGCTAACGGTTTCCGTTGAACCGCTGTAAGCTAATACTCCATCCTTGAAGTCTACATGTATGGGCACATGTATGTGTCCACCAGCATAGTAATTGAAGCCGTCTGGTATTAGGTTTGGCGTGGCTTCAGCTGCCATTTTAGGATACATGCTGGTTATTTCCGGAATATCTAAAGCCATATGGAAAACGAAAATGTTAAAAGAGGATTTGCGCGGCGTAGGTTTTTTTGTTTCATAGAATGCTGGTAGCCGTCTTTCAGTTCTATCTCTGGTTCTGAAGTTTGGTACACCGTAGACGTAGCAGTATTCGCTTTCCCAGCATGCACACTCGTGTCTAGGCAAATAGTAAATTAAGCCGGCGCTGTCAAGCGGATTTAATATTGTGCCCGTTATAACGTTTGGGGCTGCGTCATGTGAGCCGTCAACAGCTAGGATCGGTATATTGGCATCTCTCAGTCTTCTGAAATTTCTTATTGCTCTCTCCAAGGTTATATTTAATGGTCTGGCATGATGAAATAGGTCTCCGGAGATAATCATGAAGTTAGGTTTTAATTCAATTGCTCTCTCAACAACTTCGGTGAATGCTCTATCAAAATCTTCACGCCTTTCACTGAGATTATATTGTTCATAACCTAGGTGGATGTCGGCCACGTGAATAAAACTAAATTCCCTCAAGCTACGCGCTACACCCCTTTCGATGAAATGTATATGGCGATTAACCACGTGCACATTAAACTATTAACTACTGATACTAAGCTATTAAGTTATCTAAAGAAAAAACTTTTATCACTGAAACAACTTAAAAATCGCAGGCCTATTTTATGGTAGATAGACATGAAAGTGCTTATTGGAAAGATACGTGAGAAAATTCTCTCAGCATGTAAACTAAATGAGAACTCTTTTATGGTTGATTCTTGTTTATCCTTATTAGAGAGTCGCTGCGGTTAATAGCTATCTTTGGCTAACAATTTATATGATCCCCTTTTTTACATGCTTTACCTAATAAATTGTTAGTAATGTCAGTTAAGGAATTGTGATCTAAAAAGGAGAGTTCTTCTCGCATTATTGGCGGTGGCCATCGTCAGTGGATTAATAGTTTATGGGAAGCTTATGAATCTATTAGGGGAGAGGGAAAAGCGGGAGATAGGATTAAAGATCGTTGGAAAAATCGCTAAATGGCACTAAAGGAAATGGCACTCTTATAAGAGATAATTGTAAAAAACAATTATCAAAGAAAACTCTTACCAAGAAAGTTAATAGAATGGTTTTTGGTTAAAAACTTGTAGAATATCCTTAAAAGGGAGCTCAGCTCATTAATATCATTCTGAAAGAGGACCTCAGCGATGCTGATATCCGAAATAATCCTAGAGAATTTCATGTCTTATGAGTACGCTAGGATACCCCTTAAGCCGGGCGTCAACCTAATATGCGGGCCGAACGGCGCTGGGAAATCATCAATTTTACTTGGAATATCGGTTGCGCTAGGTCAATCCTACACTGAGCGCTCGAAGAGGCTAAGCGACCTAATAAGGTGGGGAAAAGATGTTGGCCGCGTAACGATAGTTTTAAATAATTCTAAGGTTAAGGGACGGAGACCAGTGCCGAAAATCAATAAGGACCAAATTTATTTAACTAGAGTTTTGAGGCGGGATGGGAAATACTGGTTTGAAATTAATAATGTTGCCGCTAGCAAGGCTGATGTTTTAAGGCTTCTTTCACGCTTCAACATTGATCCCGACAACATGCTAATAATAATGCATCAGGATATGGCTGAGCAGTTTGTTATGCTGTCACCTCAGGAAAAGCTTAAGCTAGTTGAGGCGGCAGTTGGTCTTGAAGCTTACCGCCGGAATGTTCTTGAGGCACAAAAGAAGCTGAGTCGAATAATCAGCCAAGAGGAGTCACTTAACAAGATGCTTGAGTCAGCTGAGCAAACACTTAACTACTGGCGTGAGCAGTATGAGCGCTATCAAGAAAAAAAGCAACTAATGCTCAAGAGACGCTTCTTAGAACGTGAGTTAGCGTGGGCTAAGGTTGCAAGAAAAGAGGAGGAAGTAGGGGAGATACGCAGAGAAATAGAGGAAAAGGAAACAAGCCTAAAAAGAATCGAAGAATCAATTAAGAAGCACGAAGCATCCTTAGAGTCAATTCAAAAGGAAATAGCAAATCTCAAGAACAAATGGCAGAGTCTCTTTGATGAACGAATAGCCCTAGAAAGGGAGAAAGTTAAGCATGATTTCAACGTTTCAAGAAGCAGGGAGATTACAGAATCTCTAAAAGAAGTATTTGAGGGGGGAATAAGAAGCCTAAGAAATCTATCAAAAGTAATCCCTCAAGTGAATAAAAATAAAGTGAAAACGAATCTGGCATATGATGGGAGCCAGGAGATAGAGGCGGCGGGCATCTTTAAGGATTTAAGCTACTGGTTCAGCACGCTTAAATCCAAGATAGAGGAGATGGAGAATCTGGCGGAAATATCTAGCATTAAACTCGCAGATCTCGAGATCAGACTTCTGGATGTAAAGGATGAAATGTATAGGGTGGAGACTAAAATTAATGAGCTAACAAACAATCTGATCGAGAATAAAGTTAACATAGCCGTTTTAAGCTACCAGAAAAATGAGATTTTACATAGCCTCAAGACTTTAAACGGGAAACTAAATAATTCGCTCACAAATCTAAAGGAAGCAATTAAAAGAGCTGAGGAGCTAGGACCACGCATAGTTGCCTTGAGAAAGCCGGAGGAGATTTTAGATGAAATACGCGTTATGGATGGCCGTTTATCAGCTATGGCTGATGTTTCAGAAGATGTTGAAAGAATGTATGAATCATATTCGAGGCTCTATCTAGAACTTAAAGAGAAAGCTAAGGTAGCCGCTGAGAACCGGAGGAAAACTCTTGAAGAGATAAATGTTAGGATGGAAAAGTGGAGATCAGTGATCAACAGCCTCCTAGAAAGCGTGAACACGGAATATCAGAATATTTTATCGCAGGTAGCGGCTACAGGCTTTATCCACCTAATAAACGAGAATGATATTGAAGCAGCTGGGCTGGAAATTTATGTCGGCTTCAAGGGTTCGCCGCCAATTCCATTAAACATATATTCTCAGAGCGGGGGCGAAAGAAGCACTGCAACCATGGCCTTTCTGCTGGCTCTACAGAAGCACATAAAGTCTCCTTTCAGGGCTATAGATGAATATGATGTTCATATGGATCCTAGAAATCGGGAGATAATTGCAAATCTACTTATCTCAGCTGTTAAAAATGAGGGAGCGCAGTATCTTGCGATAACGCCGAATCAAATGTTCTTTGAGGGAAAAGACGTTCATATAATAACAGTTCAGAATGTTGACGGTAAATCACTGATTAGAGAGGTGGATTAGTCGATTGGCAAAGGGAAAGCAGAAGAGCATTAAAGAGGCTAGAGAAGAGCTGCGGAGAATAATAGAATTATGCAAGTCTGTCGAGGCTAAGGGTTTAGACCCTTATGTAGTTGATGTGGATGATCTGATAAAGGCTATTAGGGAGTATTTTCCAAGCTGGAGGAATATTGAGGACTTATGCTTAGATACGGAGGCTCTAAGTCATATAGCTTCGGTTGTTAAGATGCAGAGCGACTGGGTTAAGCATAGGGCGACAACGCTTTATAGGGATCCCTTCCTAATTGAGGAGAAAATTCGTAGCTTACCTGTAGAGGGGCTTGCTGAGATATTTCTAGGCTCATGGCATCCAGTGGTTGAGCTTGAACAGTTAACGATCGGTAGCTTCAGGGAGGCGCTAAAATATTGGAGTGACCTACTTCCCCTAAGCGAAAGATGGCGTAGAACCGAATACGTTAAATCTGAACTTCAAATGGTAACAAGGGAGGAAATGATTAAGGAAGGCGTGCTTTCAAGTGAAGCTTTCACGGCTGAGCTAGAGAAAATGTGGCAAGAACTAAAAAAAGCCACCTCAAAAAGCGGAAAAATTCGATATTGGGATTTCATTGGCTCAGACACTTATGAAGAAACCGTTAAAAGAGCCTACTTAACGAGTTTCCTCGTGACCTACGGTTATGCAAGGCTTGAAATACATCACCTTGAAGAGGAAATATTTATTCTGCCTAATGAGGAGCCCTCATCTAAGGAAGATAGCGAATTAATCTCATTCCCGATCCCAATAAGCTTTGAAGAGTGGAGGAGATGGAGAGAAAAACGAGGAGGCTAAGTAAAAAGTCTTATTATGCATCTAGGATTAGGAAGGTTGCGCGCCTCCTCTTTTATAGGAGACACACTATACCGGGTGCAAAGGGCTGGGAACTAAGAAGAAGAGTTGGCTCAGACTACCCGAAAATCATAAAGTTGCTTGATGAATACTTGAATAAGATAGGCCTAACGGTTAAAATTGTTTTTGAGGAATCTAGCCCACCGGAGAATCCGACTCTCGAGCAATATGATAAAGCAAGATTCTATATAACTCTGAGAGACGAGCTAACCACTGACGAGGCTAAGCTTGTTGGTTGGCGCATAGATGATTTGGCGGCTCTATGCGCGTCAATCGCTTACATAATATCTAAAGGTGGAAAAGCCCGGAGAAAAGAGTTAGAGAAGCTTTTAGAAAATAAAATACCAAGCTGGAGAGTCGATATAAATCTGAATAGATTTGTAAGGTTGGGGTATCTTATTGAAGATGATAATGAGCAGATTTATTTAGGATGGAGAACAAGAGCAGAAGTTGATCAGAAAAAACTTATAGATTTATTACTTGAAGCTGAAGCCTCAACTTAAAAATTAGATGAAATTAAATTTTTATTTTTACCTTACTGGATTCTTTTATTAACTTTTTCTCTCTCAACGGGATTGCCGCTAGTTTGCCATTTACTATTTGATGGATATGGGAACTAATGCGTATTTCACCTGCTGTATTCCTCTCATTGCCCGTATTCTCCCTATGAAATTCAGAATTTCTTTAACATCGCCTTCAGCTATGAAAATTTCTAAGCAGTATCTCTTCCCAAGGTGGATATGCATGTTGCTGGAAACTATTTCATCATACTCATGTCTCAGCCGCATAAGCCTTTCATCCACATCATGCCTCTCACGCTCTGAAATAACGGTTATAGTAGCTACCACCCGTCCCCTCTCAAATCTGCTTAATTCATACCCTGATAAGGCATCTCTCACAGCATCTCTAATAGCTTCTGAACGGCTTGAGTAACCTTTTTCTCGTATGAACTCATCTAGCTTTCTCAAGAGTTCTCTTGTGAGGGAAAAGCTGATAACTGGCATAATATTAACTTAACGTCGTTAAATTAATAAAATTTATGCTATTCTCCACTTTTCGTTAGCATTAAATTAATAAGTCTCGCACCTCATTAAGATGTATAACTGCGTTAAGGTTGGCTAGGGAGATTTAATTCAAACAGCTAAATACGTACGGAAGCATGTGGGAGAAAAACGGGAAAAATTAATTTCTCTAATGTTATGGTCTCAATGGACCTTTTTAAACTTAAAAAGGGAGAGAAAAACTGAAAGATGAAAAGAAAACATTTTGAAAACGAAAGTTGTTCTGCGTGTAATTATTGGGAGAGTTAGGAAGGAAAATCAAAAAATAGTTTTCATAGGGTTATCAGCAATTCTTCTCGCCATAGGGCTAGTTTTCGAGTTTAATTTGAGATGGGAGTTAATGATGCTCCGGCACTAGCTAGGGCAAGCGTGGGCATAGCTATGGGCGCCATTGGAAGCGATGTTT
>CAZWWD010000021.1:0-1171 GCA_964637155.1 uncultured Candidatus Bathyarchaeia archaeon | reverse complement strand
GCACTAGCTAGGGCAAGCGTGGGCATAGCTATGGGCGCCATTGGAAGCGATGTTTCGCTGGAAACAGCTGATATAGCGTTAATGCAGGATGATCTTTCTAAGATACCATACCTGATTGAACTTAGCAAGAAGACCCTTGAGGTTGTGAAAGAGAATATTTTAGCATCTATCCTAATAAAGGGGAGCTTCGCGTTTCTGGTGTTCCCCGGTCTTGTGACACTTTGGCTTGCAGTGGCGGTTGGGGATATGGGTTTGTCCTTAGCTGTAATATTAAATGCTATGCGTTTGTCGCTGATAAAATCTCGGACTCCGCAAATACAGGAATAGCGGCGGCAATTGGATTATATGCGCTATACGAAACTAAAAGAGTTTATATTGAGAGAAAACCTGCCATCATTTATTTCTATCGGCTGGCGGATTACGGACGTAGCTTGGACTACTCTTGTAGCTTTTTCATCGCTGTATAGTGTCTGGTTGCCAGAGATGGAGGAAATAGCGGCTTTAATTGTGGATTTAGTTTTTACTAGGGATTGGATGCAACTTAACGTTAATTGGGATTCCAAAGAGAAAATTGATAAAGGCCATGCAACCGGAACAATCAAAAATTCTAAACGGCTCACGTTATAGAACAATAGCCTTAGGTTTATGTAAGTTATCCTAAGGTAATGTAATCGTCTTCCGGTAGACCTCCTGGGATGGATCTGTCGATGGTTAATGCTGTTCCTTGTCCCGGTTTAACCTCAATTCTCAATTTGTCATATTCTTGTAGGCCATATTTTCCTAGGTTAATTATTAGAAAGGCTTTCTCAAAATTCTCTAATATAGAGTCGTTATCGTCGTTGTATATGAGGAAATACGCGGAGGGAGTTTGTGGATTTGCAAAGACTTTTGCAATCACTTCATCTAAGTCTTCGGGGTCCTCCTCAAGTCCAACACTACTCTCGTTTATAACGCCCTTATATATGTCGAGTAGGCAGATCGACCCCTCAATTGAGACTACCGTAGTATTTGCGTTGAGATCCACCTCGGATCTCCCCACGGAAACTTTTACTGGAAAAACTATGTAAACCAGGTGATGCGTGCCGTTGGTTTTTCCGATGACATCTCCATCCAGTTGTAGGGCGCTTGAGGCTTCAGAAACACCGCGGTTAATTGTGTCTTTAACTTTCTG
>CAZWWD010000020.1:0-18221 GCA_964637155.1 uncultured Candidatus Bathyarchaeia archaeon | reverse complement strand
CTATTGAATGAGTTTCACCAGCAGCGCCTGGAACCCGTGAATGAGGATTCCCAAAGAACCCAGGCATTCCAACTCCAACAACTAACCGCGCCTTCTCCTCCAATGTCATTTCAGAAATTAGCCTATCAAGATCCTCCAGCTTTACCAATATCTTTCCCTCAAAACTGAATTATATTTAAACACTTTTAAGAGTTATTAATTTCATCATGCTAAAAAATTGTGGAAAAATCTATCTTTAATTTGATTGCTCAGAGTTTCGGAAGATCCAAAAAATATTAATATTTAAGGATTTCAATTAGTAAAGTGATTTAGAGAGGAAAAGAATATTATGAATCCTTTTATACGCTTTATTCTTAGGCGTTTAGCCTTCTTATTTTTAACGTTCTTCATATTTTCGCTAATAATTTTCGCGTTGCCCAGAGCTATACCCGGAAATCCATTAGCATCACTCCTATATCAAATAATTCAGCAAGCTCAGTCTAATCCGGATCTCGTAAAAGCTGTGCATAAAAAGCTGCTAGAAGAATTCGGTATGGATAAACCGATACATATTCAATTGTTTGAATTTTTTGGAAGAATGCTTAGAGGCGATTTAGGCACATCAATCGCGTTTTATCCCCGAAAAGTCGTTGATCTAGTTCTCGCTTATTTACCATGGTCTCTAGGCCTTCTAATGCCAGCCACCATAACAGCATGGATTTTAGGTAATCTGTTGGGGGCTCTAGCAGCCTATAAAAGAAAAACCCTCACAGACAACGTTTTTCTAACCATTTTCATAACGTTGTCTCAAACACCGTATTATTGGCTTGCTATGATCCTCTTATACGCTTTAGCCGTAGTCCTCAAGATATTCCCATTAAGTGGGGCATATAGCCGCGGCATGAGCCCCTCACTAACTCTACCATTCATTATCGATATGCTACACCATTACATGCTACCTTTTCTTTCAATCGTTATAGGCGCGATAGGAGGATGGGCTATAGGAATGCGAACCATGGTTATTTATGAATTAAAAGCGGACTACGTGAGCTTTGTGGACTCTCTAGGACTCTCAGATAGAAAGATACTGCAGTACGTATTTAGAAATTCAATGTTGCCTCAAATAACAGGCTTAGCAATAAATTTAGGCTTAATGCTAGGCGGATCTCTAATAACTGAGCTCGTATTCTCATATCCCGGTACAGGTTTTCTCATATTCAGAGCTCTCTCAACGTTAGATTATCCGCTGATTCAGGGGACCTTCTTTCTGCTAGTTTCAACACTACTTTTGGCGAATTTTCTTGTTGATTTGATATATGCGTTCGTTGATCCAAGAGTTAGGACAGGTTATGTGGGTGAATAATGATGCCGCGAATACCACGAATAATTAAAGAATTATTTAAAATAAAAAAATTAGATATAAGCCTAGCAATTTTTGTAGGCATAATTCTGGTGGGCGTTTTAGGCCCACTTCTATATCCAGTAAGTCCATTCGAGAGAGTCGGTCGCCCTGAAAGTCCACCCTCAGCATCAGCTCCTCTAGGGACAGATGCGCGAGGAAGAGATGTACTGGCTTTAGTTATAGGCGGAATCAGAAATTCTTTATATATTGGGATTATCGCGGCCTTGATAGCATTAAGCATCGGAGTGATTATCGGGGTTATTGCCGGATATAAAGGTGGAATCACAGACAATCTTTTAATGTTAATGACCGATGTAGTTCTGGTTTTACCCTCAATACTTATAATGATGCTAATCGCAGCTTACTTAAAAGAGAGAAATCCAATTTTTGTTTCATTAGTGATTGGGATAACCTCGTGGCCTTGGGTTGCAAGAGCTGTAAGAGCGCAAATGATGAGTTTAAAGGCTAGAGAGTTTATTTACATGTCCAAAATAGCTGGCTTAAGGGATGCAAGAATAATTTTTGAAGATTTATTACCTAACATGGCGTCTTACATATTCATGGCTTTTGTTTTGTTGATGTCTGGAGCAATGATAGCGGAAGCTGGTCTCAGCATGATTGGCCTTGGCGTAACAAGAGGCATTTCATTAGGCATAATACTTTACTGGGCTCAGCTCTTCGAAAGCGTACGTAGAGGCTTATGGTGGTGGTTTATGCCGCCTGGAGCATGCCTTGTAGCTCTAGCTTCCTCACTGCTTTTACTCTCAACAGCTCTTGATGAGTACTTCAGTCCTAGACTTAAGGGTGGTTAAATGACCATATTAGAAGCAAAAAATGTTAAGGCATATTACTCTACACCCGTAGGCTACGTTAGAGCCGTAGACGGCGTGAGCTTGACGCTTGAGAGGGGAATTATTTTAGGCTTAGCCGGGGAATCTGGATGCGGAAAATCTACATTTGTGAATACTTTAATGATGAACGTGAATCCTCCGCTCCACCTTATAGATGGGAAAATAATCCTAGATGGAAAAGAGATATCAAAGATGGATAGAGCTACACTAAAAAGGAATGTGTGGGGCGTATTAGTTTCACTTGTTCCCCAATCAGCCCTGAACGCGTTAATGCCGACCAAAAAGATAATAGATCTTATTAAAGACGTTATTAAACATCACATGGATATCCCCGACTCCGAAGTTTTATCTATGGCTAAAAAAAGATTTGAAGAGTTAAACTTGAAAGTGGACGCTTTGTACATGTATCCTCATGAGCTTAGCGGCGGAATGAAGCAGAGGGCTGTGATAGCGATTTCGACGCTTCTTAATCCTAAACTCTTAATTGTTGATGAGCCAACCTCCGCTTTGGATGTATCGACGCAGAAGCAAGTTCTTAAAATACTGTTAAATCTTAAGAAATCCAAGATAATTGAAAGTATGATCTTCGTTACACATGATATAGCGATTTTGAGGCAAATAGCTGACTGGATCACCATAATGTATGCTGGCAAAATCGTTGAGTTGGGAACGGTGGATGACATGCTTTATGACCCCAAACACCCATACACTTACAGCCTAATAAATTCCGTAGTTACACCTGAACCGGAGGTTAGATCTAGAGGTCTTGTAGCGTTAACCGGCGAGCCGCCTAACCTTATAAATCCGCCGAAAGGTTGCCGCTTCCATCCTAGATGCCCCAAAGCGGTTGAGATATGCAGAATCAAAGAACCTCCCCTCGAAAAAAAGGGGGGGAGACTTGTAGCATGCCATCTAGTCCCCTCTTAAATTCTTGAAAGTTGATGAATATGCTCCTAGAAGTTAAGAATTTAACAAAAATCTACACCGTAGGGCTATTTAAGAGGAAAGAAATAGTAGCTGTGAAAGATGTATCTTTCGATATTAGATCAAAAGAGTTTCTGTCATTGGTAGGAGAAAGTGGTTCAGGGAAAACCACAACTGCTAAAATAATACTAAAATTGATCGAACCGACTTCCGGCACAATCTTATTTGAGGGAAGGAATATAGCGGACATCAAAACTCTCGAAGAAAAGAGAGAATACTGGAGTAAAGTTCACGGCATATTCCAAGATCCCTATGCCTCCTATAACCCTCTTCATAAAGTTGATAGAGTTTTAGATCAGGTATTTACGCTTATGAAGGGCTCAAATTTTGATAAGAAAAGCATAATTAAAGAAGCCCTTAGAGAGGTAGGGCTCAGACCCGAAGAAATACTGGGTAAATATCCCCACGAGCTCAGCGGAGGGCAAAGACAAAGAATAATGATTGCGAGATGCTACATACTCAAACCTAAACTTATACTGGCAGATGAACCAATTTCAATGATCGACGCGTCCACAAGGGCTGGAGTCCTTCAGCTATTCTCTAAGCTTAGAGATGAACATAATACGGCGGTGATTTTCATAACGCATGATCTAGGCCTAGCATACTATGTGAGCGACAAAATTCTGATAATGTATAAGGGATCAATTGTGGAAAGCGGTTCGCCAAACGAAATAATAGAGAACCCAAAATTCTGGTACACTAAAAGACTTATAGAAGACGTGCCCTTACTCTACAAAAAGTGGGATGGTTTCTAATTTCAAACCGAAAAAAATTAAAAATTTTTAAGGCTTTTATAGGAATTTATGAAAAAGCTTATTAGTTATTTTCGAGAACCTTTTATATGAAATTAAAGGGGGAAAAAATGAAAAAATTAGCTTATGTTTTGTTGCCGCTTCTTTTGATAGCAGCGCTTTCTAACATAACTGCAGTACATGCCCAGCTTCCCAGAGAAGAAACCGTATACGTATCCTCTGATTGGGGTCCGCCGCCCGGGTGGAATCCATATTTACCAGATACATGCTGGGGCACAAACATGATGTACCCTGCGCTATATCTGTATTCGCCATATTCCGATGAATGGATTCCATATGCTGCTGAAAGTTACCGATGGATCGACAAGTACACCCTAGAGGTTAAAATTAGGGACGAAGCGAAATGGTGGGATGGAACGCCTGTAACTGCTTACGATGTTGAGTACACTCTTGAATTAGGTAAAAAATATTCTGTTCCGGGACTTACACCCCTCTGGGATTACATTGAAGAAGTGGATGCTGTGGATGATAAAACTGTAATGTTTATCACCAGCGAAAGGAAACTAAATTACCTACAAATGCTTGGCATCCTTACTCCCGTTATATTACCTAAGCATAGATGGGAAACCTTAGAAAGCGAATATGGAGATAGGCTTTTCAGCGAATTCCGGGACGATAATCCCGAACAGATAATAGGTGCAGGACCATACAAGCTGATGGAATGGACTGAGGAAACCTATACTTATGAAAGAGTTGATGACTGGTGGGGTAAAGACATATTTGGCACACCCAAGCCAAAATACATATCCCACGTAACCTATAAAGACAATGCAGCTGCAGGCCTCGCTTTTGAAACCGGAGAACTTGATTTAGCAACCCACTTCTTCGCAGCCATATATGAAATGTGGGAAGTTAAAGGATTAGCAAGAAGAACCTACTATAAGAACCCGCCATACTATATTGGTGGCGGCGTAACATTCCTTTGGATGAATTACGAATCTGAAGGGTTGGATGATCCTGATGTTAGGAGAGCTATCGCTCATGCCATACCCTTTAACGATTTGATAAGCCAAGCCTACTACAACTATAGCATTAGAGCCGCTTGCGTTCCAATAATACATACAAGCCCAGCCGCAGTGTACATTAATCAAAGCCTAATCGAACAATACGGTTTCAACTTTGATTTAGATGAAGCCAAAGCAATTTTAGATGATGCTGAAATAGTAGACAGGGATAACGACGGGGTAAGAGAGCTACCCGATGGAACGAGGCTTGGACCATATACAATACAGGTTCCATACGGTTGGACAGATTGGATGATGATGTGCGATATGATATCTGAGAAACTAGGCGAGATAGGCATAGAAGTTTACACGGAATTTCCGGACTTCTCAGTATGGTGGCAACGCTTAATGGATAAGGACTGGGACTTAGTTATTGGATGGGCTGACGCCAGTCCAGGATACGCCCATCCATGGAACGCCTTCAGATCAACAATGGATCCCAGATTAAGTCACCCATCTGGAAACTGGGAAAACTACAAGAATGAGGAAGTTATACCCTTAATTGACGCTCTCCCAAAGGAAAGCGACCCAGAGAAGCTCATGATGTTATACAGCGAGCTTCAAGAGATATGGCTTAGAGACTTGCCTGGCATACCGCTATTCTATGGCGCCGTATGGTACGAGTATTCAGAAGACTATTGGGTTGGATGGCCAGCTGAGGAGAATGGATGGTGGTTCGCGAACTTCTGGACGTGGCCATCGAACATACCTGTATGGTTCTATATAGCTCCTAAAGGTGAAACACCAACATTACCTGATTGGGTAACCGACTTTAAGTTCCCGACTAGTGAATTATTTGAGGCGCTAGCTGCCGCCCCATGGCATGGGTTTATGACAACAACTACAACTGCAACCACCACGAAAACCGTAACTACTACAACAACCACAACTGTGGCCGCAGCCACCACCGTCACTGAAACATCAACCGTCACCAATACTATCACAACTACAGAGACTGCAACCACCACCGTCACTGTACCAACCATGGATGTTGCCAGCGTTGCGGGAGCTGGGATAATTGCTCTCATAGTCGGCGTAGCGATAGGATGGATAGTAGGCTCTAAGAGAGGAGTTTAATTCCTTCAATCCTCCAACTTTTTTATTAGGTAAGAAAATGGAGGAAAACGTTATGTTCGAAAGAGCGTTTTTAACCATTCTTATTTGGGGATTAATACTGGAGATTCTATGCGTAATACATTTTTCTTCATCACCAATAAAGTTCGAGTTTGCATATAGCGTTTTTCTACTAGCGATAACATTCATAGCCCTTATTTTCATGTTGAAGAGATTAAGAGATTCCTTTAAGGGGATGCGTTTACCCAAAGAATGATTACAACCAAGTTTTTCGCTCTTTTAGGCTGGTAGCCCAAGTGATGAGAGGACATCAATAAGCTGTTTTGGTTTAACTGGGAACCATACGATAAACCACACTACTTGAAGAACCATTAATAATATGGCGAATGTTCTCAGTCTTCTTCTTTTAGGGGCAGTCAAATAATAAGATAATCCCATATAGAGCCCGGGCAAAGATGCACAAAAATAGAAGGGGTAAACCCACCTCTGCAAAAGATAAGCAAATACGACGTATGGGAGAAAATTTGTCATAATCCATATTAGAACAAATGAAGCTTGTATTCTTCTGTTTTTAATGGTTTCTTTAAGGCTTAAAGGCGTAACTATCCATATGCTCCACCATAAAGGCGAATATATGCCATAGTAAGCTATTGGATGAAATTCATGTAGAGTTCCATTAAGAAACTCTCTCACGGCGACGACGTGATATGGAATCGGAGGAAACGGATTTAAGGGATTAATCCACCTTAATGGAAGAATAACTTCCTCTACATCTTGATATTTGAGGATGCTGTGATAATTAAGTATGTAAGCAATATGACTTAATGGATTACCATTAAAAGCATTGTAGGCAACATCGTAAATCCATAAACCAAACAAGAATATAATGAAAGAAAAAAGCAGGATTCTCACCGAAAGGAGAATCCACCTGACTACTAACCGTTTCATTTCAATCTTAGAGCTTCCCCTTTTAAAGAACATCTTTAACAGTAGAAAGAGAAGAACACCTAAACTGAAGAGGGAGCTCACCTTACATAATAATGCTAAACCAAAAAATATCCCGCCAAGATCATATTTATCTCTGATAAGAAAAACGCTCCCAGCGAGAATGAACATTAAAGAAGATGCGTCAAGCATCGCTATCTGCCCAATGTTAAAAACCATTATATCAAATGCGAATAATATAGCAGCTGAAAGAGATGCGATTTTACTCTTTGTAAGATTTAATGTGAGCAGATAAAGCAAAATTATAGATATTGAACTAGACAAGATCGAAAAAAGACGCCAGCCAATCGGATTATCTCCGAAAAATAGAATCCCAGCCATTATGAAAATTTTGACTAATGGCGGGTGCTCGTTGTTAGCGGGTTCCCCTCTAAGGAGAGACCTCGCCGCCTTTACATAATATACTTCATCAAATATAAAGCCTGTTTCACCATGTTTTTCTCCGCTTTCTGGACTTGGAAAATTAATAATCAATAACCTAATTACCAGAAACGCTAAAACTAGGATTAGTAGGGCAAAATTAAGGCTTCTTAACGATTTAAATCTTACATCTCTAACTTTTCTGAATATATCTTTACATTTAATTTCTAAGTTGCTTTTAAATTTCTTAGATATATGAAAAATTATTGAGCCTGTTTCTCTAAGGATTTTAATTATAGAGAAAAACGTTAAGGTCAAACTTAATACTCCCAATATGACTATAAGATAATTATTTAATTCAGCTAAAAAAGCAATGTTGGGATGCACTATTCTCACGAGACCATATACATATTGATGATAATTAAAGAACCAGTGTATAATTATTGGGGCTTGAAAACCGTAGGCTACATAAGATAAGCCCATAATTAATCCCTGAATAAAAGTTAATGAGAACTTTCCGATTTTCCATGTTGTAGGAGGAATTATATGAGAAAAACCAAATATTGCGGAAGTTAAAATAATCATGAACCACTCCCTCAGATTTATACTTGAAAAGAATCCGTAATCTTTAACCGTCTTTAAACCAGCAACTTTTTTCCCCTCATCAGGGCTTCGAAAAACCAAAAGTAAGAACTTTAAAGTTTTTCTCCATGAAGCACGAATCTCACTTAACTTAGTTGAGCTAAAGAGATAAGTTGCTAAAAATGTTCCTATGGGTGTAATGCGAAATATAAGTTCCTCAATAAAGGGGGAGATTGATAAATTAAGGAGAGCCAATAGTGGATCCGCAGAGATAGGAGCTTCGCCTAGAGGTATGTTATAAGACTCCTGAATTAATAGAATAATCTTCGAGATAACATAAGATAAACTCGATAGAAGCGGTAGAGCAAATAAAGGATTCCTTATTAATCTAATCGCATCTCCTTCTACACCTTTACAAAGAGCAGCTCCCTTTTTAATGGATGCAAAGAAGCATGATAGATATATTGCTGAGAAAAATGCGAAAACAAGCCCCATATTAGTCTCTATATGTAAATCTAAAAGCTTAATCGAATAGATGGATTCAAACGTGTAAAATTGCGATATTCTCTCAAAAAAGAAAACCTCTAAACCTAGAGGTATAGCAAGTAACATAAGAAACAAAAATGTAAGAATTAGCGCTAATAACGCTAACTTTACTACCATGGGAAAAATAAACATTGCGACCATAAAATGGATAATAAATCTTTCCAATTTAACTATTTTCTTTCTTAATATTAATTAAAGAAAATAGTATAAACCCTATAAATCTTATATTTAATTTTTAATGATAATACGCTTCTATATGGGAGGATGCTTTTGAAATTGAATCTTCCCAGATGGCATCTAATAGGGCATGCGCATATAGATGCTGAGTGGCTCTGGACTTTTAGGGAAACATTAGAGGTTTGCAGAGACACGTTTCGCTCAGTACTGGAGCTTATGAAAAAATATCCGGAGTTCACCTTCTGTCAAAGCAGCGCATGCTACTATGAAGCTATGGAAAAGCTGCATCCAGAAATCTTTAGGGAAATTAAGAGGAGAATTGAAGAGGGGCGCTGGGAGGTAGTGGGCGGCTCATGGGTTGAATTCGACGCTAACATGCCTTCAGGGGAATCCTTGGCAAGACAGTTTCTTTATGGACAGAATTACTTTAAAGAGAAATTTGGGTTCTACGTTGAGGTGGGGTGGCTGCCGGATAGCTTCGGTTTCCCTTGGACTTTACCCCAGATAATGGTGAAATCCGGAATAAAATATTTTCTAACACAAAAGCTTTCTTGGAATGACATGATATATTATCCATTTAATGTGTTCCTTTGGGAGTCACCTGACGGAACTAAAATATTATCGTATCAAACCCTAGGGAGCTACAGCGAGCAAATTAAGGATGAAAACATTGAACGATTTGATAATCAACTAACTAGGCTTAAGCTCCTCCATAATATAGAAGACTTACTAATATTGTATGGCGTAGGCGATCACGGCGGCGGACCTAGAGAAAGCGACCTAGAAACAATATTTAAGTGGAGGGAAAAGCCGGATCTTCCCGCAGAAATTAATAACACTAGAATAAAGGAATACTTCAGGGTTCTTGAAAAATATTTAGGCGAATCTAAAATTCCTACGGTTTCCGATGAACTCTATCTTCAATTTCACAGGGGAGTATATACTACGCAATCAAGGTTTAAGCAAATTAACAGGAGATCAGAAATTCTCATAGATATGGTTGAGAGGTTCTCTCTTATAGCAAGTCTCATGGGTGGAAAATATCCGAAAGAAGAGCTAGTGAAATTCTGGAAGAAAATACTTCTACATCAATTTCATGACACAATGTCCGGTTCCTGTATAAGGGAAGTCTACGAAGATTGTGAAAAAGACTTTAATGAGCTTAAGGATTTCACATCAAAAGCTCTCGATGCAGCCTTAAAAATCATAGCATCAAAGGTGGATACATCCGGAGAAGGCAAACCATTACTCATATTTAATCCATTATCTTGGAAAAGAGTTGATAAAGTGCAAATTAGCTCAGATTTGGTTGCTCCCTGCGAAATTAGGGATTCCATGGATAGAACTGTTCCGTCTCAAGTAATCGAAGAAGGAAAGAAATTGTTATTTATTGCTGAAACGCCAGCATTAGGCTACTCACTTTACAGACTTAAACCCGCAGATTCTTGGAAAACCTATCAGACGGACATTAAGGTACAAGAGGAAAAAGAGAAAATAGTGCTTGAGAACTCTAAAATTAAAGCGTCCATAAACAAAGCCTCGGGAATCATAGAGGAACTCTATGATAAAAACCTAAAAATGAATTTCCTAGGCAACGGAGGCGTAAGAATACAAATATTCGAGGATCATCCTCATCCCGGCAGAAAAACATTATTTTATGATTTTGACGCCGTGAGCTGCGACGCTTGGGAAGTCTACATCTATCAGCAACCCGGCGGCATAAAGTACATTGAACTCAAGGATGCTGAGGAAATAAAGATTATAGAGAATGGGCCGGTGAGGGCTACGGTTCTCATCAGATATCGATTTAGACAGGAAGGGAGAAAAGATTCCACATTCACAATATATGTCAGGATATATTCTGGCGAACCTATCCTCCATATGGATTTTGAGGTAAATTGGCATGCGGCTCATAGGATGGCTAAGCTTGCTATTCCACTCAATTTTCACAGTGATCATACAACATGCGAAATCCCATACGGATATGTTAAGCGTAGGAATCCGCTATCTCCGGAAGCAACACTTTATGAAAAGGCGAAATATGAGGTTCCATGTCAAAAATGGATAGATTATACATCTGAAGATGGGAACTATGGTTTATCCATACTAAATGATTCTAAATATGGATATGACCAAGCCAATAATACTGTGAGAGTATCATTATTTAGGAGCCCAAGCTACCCGCCAAAATGGAGTGAAGCTGGAAGCATAAAGGACTTTATTCGCGAAGGAGAAATAACAGATCAAGGCTTACATGAATTCAGTATTGCATTGTATCCACATAAGGGTTGCTGGAGGGAAGCCCAAACAGTGAGGAGGGCATACGAGTTCAATTACCCATTAATCGCTAGAGTTGAGGAAGAACATGGGGGAGAGCTACCGCAAAACTTTTCATTCCTCGAAGTAAACCCGGATAATGTTATAGTGACAGCCCTTAAAAGGTCTGAGGACGATAAGGGAATAATCCTTAGATTTTATGAAGCGCATGGAAAAGATGTAAACGCTGAAATTAAGCTTCCACATGAACCAAAAGAAGTTTACGAAACAGACATACTTGAAAGAAAAATTTGTAAAATCGAGAGCTTTCCCAGCATTTCTATTTCACATAATGAAATAAAAACTTTGAAGATTAAACTTTAAAAATCCATCCGCCATTTTTTTATTTTCTAAAGAAAAAATCCTGATTAAGATAATTGATTGAATTATCTAAAAATAAATATTTTAAGACTTGAAAGTTTATTGTCAAATTAATCTTGTGGAGTGAAGTTATTTATGGTCGGCGGATACGCTGGTAAAATTCTTACGGTTGATCTCTCCGATGGAAAAATCAGCGAGAAAACCCTAGACCTTTCTCTTGCCAAGAATTTGATTGGATGCTTGGGAATTGCATCTAAAATCATGCTTGAAGAACTTGATCCAAGCGTTAAACCCTTTGATCCGAAAAACAAGCTGATTCTGGCAACCGGGCCACTGACGGGTTCCACCGCGCCAGCGGCAAACAAGTCCATCATAATTTCCCGTTCTCCACTAACCAATATTTGGGGTGAATCCGTTTTCTCGGCTAACTGTGGAATAGAGCTTAAGCGTGCAGGATACGACATGCTCATAATAGAGGGGAAGGCGGAGAAACCGGTTTACCTATGGATCCACGATGGAACGGCGGAAATTAAGGATGCAAGTGGCATATGGGGCATGGATACTTTTTCAGCGTGCGACGCAATAAAAAAGGATTTAGGCGAAATGAAGGCGGCGGCAATATCTATTGGTCCAGCTGGCGAAAAACTCGCTAGAATAGCTTCCATCATAAGTGATAATGGAAGAGCTGCTGGAAGATGCGGTTTAGGCGCAGTTATGGGCTCAAAGAACCTAAAAGCAGTCGTTGCTAGAGGCTCAGGGGAAATAAACGTCGCTAAGCCGGAGACACTTGATGAGCTTAGAGATGAGATCGTTGAGACCGTGAAGAATAAGCTTAAGGCCTTCTCTGAATATGGCACTTCAAGAGGCGTTGTATCCTTCGAGGAGATGGGCAACCTACCAATAAAAAATTGGACCAAAGGAAGGTTCCCTGAAGCCGAAAAAATATCAGGAGTCAGAATGGCTGAAACAATCCTAGTTGGAAAGAAAGCCTGTTTCGCATGCCCAGTGGCCTGCGGCAGATACATTAGGATAAGTGAGGGGCCTTATGCCCCTCTGGAGGGGTATGGTCCCGAGTATGAGACGATTGCGGCTTTAGGTTCCCTATGCATGAACGATAATCTAGAGTCGATAGCTAAGGCAAATGACCTATGCAACAGGTTTGGATTGGACACAATATCTGTTGGCGCGACAATCGCGTTTGCAATGGAGTGTTACGAGAAAGGCATAATAACAAAGGATGATACTGGCGGCGTCGAATTAAGCTGGGGGAATCATGAAGCCATCATAAAAATGATTGAGCTTATAGGCAGAAGAGAAGGTTTCGGCGCAATATTAAGCGAGGGATCTAAGAGGGCTGCTGAGAAAATAGGGAAGGGCGCTGAGAGATACGCTATGCACGTTAAGGGACTTGAGCTTCCAATGCATAGCCCATATAGGTTTAAGGAGATGGGACTACAGTACGCTGTCTCGGAGAGAGGCGCCTGCCACCTAAGAGGATTCTCAATGCTCCCAGCCCGGGGAATCCTATTCCCGGAGCTCGGCTTAAATAAGAAACTAGACGGATTCACTATTGAGGGGAAAGCCCATGTGGTTAAAATAATGCAGGATGCTTGCCGAGTAGTTGATGCTTTGGGAATATGCAAGTTCATAGCCTTCTTTGGAGGCATCCCCCTGAAGTCTCTCGCAGAATTATACACGGCGGTGACTGGATGGGAAACCACGTTGGAGGAGCTTATGAAAGCTGGGGAAAGAATATGGATGCTGCAAAGAGTCTTTAATGTTAGGATGGGTGTTAAACGTGAAGATGACACCCTACCCAAAAGGTTTCTAGAGGAACCTATGGTGGAGGGAGCAGCCAAAGGACAAACTGTTGAATTAGAACCCATGCTTGAGGAATATTATGCGGAGAGGGGACTAGACAAAGAAGGCAAACCTAAAAAGGAAAAACTAAAAGAGCTAAACTTGGATTTCGCCATAAAATTCGTTTAAAAGTGAGCAGTAAATGGTCAGGGTTAAATTACTGCTATTGGATGAGAACGCTAGAAAAATAATGGGTAAAAAAGAGATAATGCTTGAAATCCCCAAAGACAAAGCAACCATCAGAGACTTACTGAGGGAAATCGCCGCCAAATACGATGGCAGGATATTAAATGTAATATCGAAACCAAACATCTCCATACTACTTAATGGACAATACATAGAATTTCTTAAAGGCGTAAACGCCAATCTATCCGATGGGGACAGAGTAGCAGTAATATCAATTGCGGCAGGCGGCTAAAACACCTTTTTCCATTTTCTTAGAGAAAGTTTTTATATTATTACTTAATTCTCTCTCCATAAAGAAGAGAAAACTTTGGTGGTGAAATAATATATGCCCCTCGTTAACGAAAAAGACCTGCTTTTACCAGCCCTAGAAGAAGGAAGAGCCGTAGGCGCCTTCAATGCTAATAATATGGAAATGGTTCAAGCTTTTATATGGGCCGCTGAAGAAATGACTAAGGAACTCGGAGAACCAGTCGACCTAATAATTCAGGTTAGCCCGGGAGCCGCCAGGTATGCTGGCTGGTCGCTCGCCGCGGGAATGGTTAAAATAGCCGCCGCTGAAACCGATATTCGAGTTGCCCTGAATCTTGATCATGCTAAAAAAATCGAGCAGGTGAAGAAGGCTCTTGAGTCCGGTTTCACAGCTGTTCTCTTCGACGGATCCTCATTACCCCTAGAAGAGAATATCCGTTTAACCCGTCAGGTTGTTGAGATGTGTCATGCTAGGGGAGTTCCGGTGGAAGCTGAGCTCGGAAGAATCCCGAGGATTGAAGATTACTTTTCAAGCGAGGAGATCGCCCGCTTAAGAAGACTCCCTCCAGCTGAAGCTGTGAAGATAATTCGTGAGAGAGCAGGAAAATCCGTTGAGGAGCTTATGGCTAAACCTGAGGACGTTGTATATTTTGTTAAGAAAACCGGATGTGATTTTCTTGCAGCAGCATTCGGCTCAATCCACGGAATCTGGGATGACATATGGCCTATAAGGCTTGACCGCTTAATCGCCATCCAAGAGAGGATGCGCATACCCCTAGTTTCTCACGGTTCATCTGGAATATTAATGACGCCGAAAGACGCTAAGGAAAAGGGAATAAAGCTCGCTGAGGGCGAGGGAACCCTCCTAGACGCTATTAGGACTGGCGGCGTCACGAAAGTTAATGTTGCAACAGCATTGTCTATAGCCTTCATAAACGGATTTATAGAAGCCTATAAAGCTAATCCAAGTGAAAAAGATTTTCGAAAGTTCGGCAGGGTTGCACGTGAAAGAGTAAAGGAGAAAGTTAAGGAGTATATGCGGCTTTTCGCCGGGAAAGTAGACCAATAAAAATTATAATCAAATATTTCTCCGCTTTCTAAACCAAAAACTTAACCCTCTTTCCTTTTTTCTTTTCTAGTAGCAGAGATGTAAAAAGAAAGTGGAGATTTTGAGAGATCTATTTTATCTTGCTTAGCCCCAGCTCTTCAAAGACTATTCTCTCCAGCTCCTTCTTGTCCTCCTCTTTTAGATCGAGTAGAGGCAGCCTCATGTGTCCGCCTCTAAGCCCAAGCATATCCATCGTAGCCTTAAGCACGCCATATACCATATATGAACTCACATACGGATACGGCAATATGGTTGTGGAAGGCCCATATTTACTACACATTTTCGCTATGAATTCTTCGTATGGATTCAGCTTCTCCATTATCTCTTTTACTCTAGAAAAGTTCCCGTTTAACCCGGCTTTAAGTAGGTCAAAGGAGATTTCCGGCATAAAATTGGCATAACCAGAGATATACCCCCTAACGCCCAAGAAAACGGTTGCGGCAAACCACCATTCTCCTCTTCCCTGAAGTATTGGCACTTTGTCCCCAACCGCTTTTATCTGCCTATATAAAGTTTGTATGAACGGAGTATTCTCCTTCACCGCTACAATATTGTTTGTATCATCTACTAACCTTTTAAGAAGGTGAGGTTTCATGTAAATTTTTGAGACGTCTGGATTATTATAGATCATGACTCCTATTTCTAAAGAGTCACATATTTTCTTGTAATGTAGGTAGAGTCCTTCTTCCTCCGGTACATGATAGTAGGGCAACACTACCATTACGCCGTCAGCGCCAACATCCTGAGCATATTTCGCCCTCTCGAGAGCGGCTCTTGTACCAGAGTGGGAGGCGCCGGGCATCACCGGAACCTTACCATTCGCTACATCAACCACCGTCTTAATAACCTTCTTCCACTCCTCATCGGTTAACGCATATTTTTCCCCAGTGCTACCGGCAGGCACTAAAACAAGCGGTTCACCCCTACTTTTCTCAATCAGGAATCGCGTATTTTCTTTCAGCCCCTCATAATCTACGTCCTCATTCTTCTTGAAGGGTGTTAACTGAACGCAGACAACTGCGCCCCTCATTAAAAATTCCCGAAATTTATCAGGCTCCATAACTTTTCTCTCCCTAGGTTCGTTCAACATATAAGAAAAGCATTTTCACCATTAATTATTTTCTAATTAAGAGAATCAGCCTTAAAACATTTCAATTTCCAGTTTAGTTTTTAGGAACCTTCTCTCAGTCTCTCTATGGATTTTATGATAGTATCTTCCTGACCGAATCCCCCGGCCTTAGTTATTACTGGAACTCCGCTTAGCTTACCTTTAAACAAAAGACCATAGGGGACACCTGGCAAAAACTCTTCCTTTATTATGATCCCGCTTGCCTCTATGCTTTTTACAATCCTTACTGCGGTGTCTCCACCAATAATCATAATTCCGGAAATTTTAAACTTATCAACTATAAGCGAAGCGACTTTCCCCATAAAAGATAAAATTTTCTCAGCCATATCGCCTCGGCTTACTTTAAGGTTTTTTGCTAATCGTCGGATTTTTGAGACATCATCTCTGGATTCAGCTGACGCTACTATAACATCCTTACCTACGGAAAAGGCGGTACTTACCTCGCTAATTACTCTCTTCACTTCACTCAGGTATTTGCTCTTATCCGCTAGAATCCCTGAGAAATTTGGTTTAACAACTTTTATGCTTTCCATTTCTTTTGCTTTCTGAATCTGTCTTAAGGTTACATCATTTAGGCTACCTGAAAAAACTATCACTCTTCCAGCCGAACCTGATGCCAACCAATATGAAATGCTTTCCGCCAACCCTGCGGATCCACATGGTAAGATTTCTAGGCTCAGAGCGGCTTTAGCAATTAATCTGAGATCCCTTACATTTTCGGCGTCTGCCACAATTATTTTACATCCATCCTTCATAAGGTTTCTAATGGAGGTTTCCAGCGATTCCGTTCCCTCCCTAATTATTGGAAGAGTTATGAGACCTACCTTCTTACTGGTTTGCTCTCCAATCAAATCTGGAATATAGGAGGTTTTTATTGGCTTAAGTGGGTCATGAGCAAACCCCGTTTCCTCTAATGGAACCCCATTAACAAAGACTCTTCCATTTAGAGTTGTTCTGCCGGCTGCTGGGAAAGATGGAGCAATAATTGCAGCTTCTAAATCAAGTTCGTCTATGATTGCGTCGAGCTCCACCCCAATATTGCCTCTGAGGGTAGAATCTATTTTCTTGTATATGAGCCGTCTGTCCGTTTCCTTTAAATATGCAGCTATTTCCTTCATTCTATTATAGGCGTCAACCGGCGGATTATTTCTGCTTTCAGAATCTATAACTATTACATCATACTCTTCAAATTTCGGAAGATTCTTTAACTCAGTTAAGACTGCTGTTTTTAAACCATACTTTTTGAATTGAACGCCTACGTCGCAGGCTCCAGTGAAATCATCCGCAACTACCACAAATTTAGGCATTTAATTTTCCCTCATTATTAGATGTCTCGGATTTATAATCCAGCTAAATGGGATAAACTAAAGTTTAGTAATTCACGGATAAAACAGTTCTTCATTCGGCCTAAAATCTTAAGGACTCATATCTTTCACTCCGACAATATTTACTTATCTCTCTATCCCCATAGGAGTTTTGGAGGAGAATTAAATGAAGCCAACAATTGGGATAACGATGGGCGACGCCGCAGGTGTTGGACCTGAAATAATTTCGAAGGCACTTTCTCTCAAGGAGATATATGAGGTTTGTAAGCCGGTTGTTATAGGCGACTCAAAGGTTATGGAGCAAGCAGTAAAAATCGCGAAGGTTGATTTGAAAGTGAATCCTATACGCGACCTGAGGGAAGCTGTTTTCGAGCATGGTACAATAGACGTGATCGACCTAAGGAATATAGAGTTAAATAAGCTGGTTATGGGAAAAGTTAACGCTATGGCCGGTAAGGCTTCAGTGGATTACATAAAGAAGGCTGTTGCCCTCGCTTTAAGCGACGCGATAAAGGCGATTGTAACAGCGCCTATCAGTAAGGAGGCTATCAATAAAGCAGGCTACCATTACAGCGGACACACGGAGCTTCTAGCTGATCTAACTAAAACTAGGGATTACACCATGATGCTTATTGCAGGCCCCCTAAGAGTCACGCATGTAACAACCCACATGTCGCTGAGGGAGGCATGCAATAAAATAAGGAGAGAACGCATATACAAGGTGATAAAGCTGACGGATAAAGCTTTGAGAGAGATGGAGATAAATGACCCTAGAATAGCTGTGGCAGGCTTAAATCCGCACTGCGGTGAAGGCGGACTCTTCGGAAGAGAGGAAATCGAAGAGATTAAGCCTGCAGTTGAGACGGCAAGAAAGGAGGGCATCAACGTTGTTGGACCATTACCAGCCGATACCGTATTTGTTAGGGCTAAAGGCGGAGCTTACGATGCTGT
>CAZWWD010000019.1:0-19195 GCA_964637155.1 uncultured Candidatus Bathyarchaeia archaeon | reverse complement strand
CATGTTGGAGAGAGCCTGAAGTCGGGGGTTCAATTCCCCCCGGGCCCGCCAAAACAACCTTCCCATATATTTTTTAACTCAAAAATAGTCTTGATTAATTGCATTATGCTATTTCTTTGAAAAATATTTATTTTTGGTAGGGTTATTTAGTTATTTGCCGATGACGAAACCAGATTCCTGATTGATGAGGGACCCTGGGGTATCTGAGGCATTTTAGCGATTAAATATTAGATCTTAAATCTGAAAGATGGCAAAACCTTTCAGATGGTAGACAGGGTCTTAAGGCTACAATAAAGTTTCTTAAATAGAGAGGATGTGAGAGTCTCTTGAGTCTTGAAGAAAAGATTGCTGAAAAAGCTAGGGCCAATGGTTGGTATGTTGAGCTCCGAAAGAAGCATGGAAATCGAATTCAAGATCTTGTTCTTCGAAGAGGAGGATTAGTTTTAGTTATTCAGGTTAAAGATTTATCGAGTCCAGCGGGTCCTAGAGCTGTTACACAAACTAAGAAAGATTTTGATGAGTACATTAAGCATTTACTTGAGAAGAAACTTGGTGTAACAGTTGTTCCTATACTTATTTCAAATGAAATATCTGATAAGGCTAGGAGGAGAGCTCTTTCGTACGGCATTAGATGTTATAAGCCAAATGAGTTAGAAAGAATGCTTAAGTAAGCTTCCTACTGGATTTCATCTAAACTTTAGCAATTAACGTAATTTTTACCTTCTGTCTTGGATTCTTGAGCTTCTTAATGAGGTTCCTTGAGAAATCACATGCAGCCTTATCAGCCTTAACTGCTATTGTTCTACCACATATATAGTTGCTTTTCCTAATAACCATGTCTGTTGGATGTGTAAACGTTAGATTTGGGTCTCCAAAAGCCCTTATTATTTCCCTTTCACCTGCTACTTCAATTATCACTATTATCCTAGCATTAGGTTTTCTCGCTATTTCCTTGAATTTTTCGCTTAGATCTTTTGCGGCTCTATTGGCCTTAACAGCTATTATGCAATCCCCCCTTTCCGTTAGATGAGAATCCTTTGTTATCTCAAATGTTGTTTTATGCGTTGATCTTATGAGATTGTGTCCAAAAGCAATTACTTCCTCAACTTCCTTTAAAGACTCCGTCATAATTTTCACCTAAAAATTATATCGCGATCAATTAATGGTTGGAACTTAAAGAATTTTTAGATTGTCATGAGGTACGGAATCTAATATATTTTTAAATCCTTAACTCATTATCTTTAGTAGATGTGCGAAAGATGATATCGGAAAACATTTTCAGAGCCTACGATATACGCGGAATTTATGGCTTAGACTTAGATGAAAAAACAGCTAAGCAGATAGGTAAGGCGCTGGCAACCTATACAGACGGCGAAAACAAAACTTTCGTCGTTGGCAGAGATGTACGATTAAGTAGTAAACCTCTCAGCGATGCACTTATAGATGGTATGATATCCTGCGGATTAAACGTTGAGGATATAGGCATGGTAACAACCCCACTGCTATATTTTGCCACTAAACATTATGGTCGAGATGGAGGAGTTATGGTTTCAGCATCTCATAATCCGCCAGAATGGAACGGTTTCAAAATATTACTTGATGAAGGATTTTTATGTATGGGTATGGGAATGGAAGAACTTAAGAACATAGCAATCAAAGGATCCTTCCGAGAAACTAAGCCCGGAACCATTAAAGTTAACCCAAACGCTATTAGAGACTATAAAGAGCATATTTCGGAGAGAATTAACATTAAAAAAGACATAAGAATCATAGCGGATCCCGGAGGTGGCTCATGCACTATATTAATGCCTGAAATTTTTGAGAGAACTAGTGTAAGTGCCTATGTAGTGTATGGTGAGCCAGATGGTTCCTTCTCAAAGCATCCTCCAGAACCTGATGAGCGAACTTTAAATGAACTTAGATCACTCGTCTTGGAGAAGAAGGCTGATTTTGGTGTAAGTTTTGATGGTGATGGAGATAGAGCTTTCTTTATTGATGATAAGGGACGAAGACTATCGAGCAATATGGTTCTCATGGTTCTCTCCACGCATTTTCTGAAGAAAAATAAAGGTGCAGCAGTTGTTTATGAGGTTAGTTGCTCGATGGGTGTTGAAGAAATCATAAAATCCTATGGTGGAAAACCAGTGTTAAGTCGGGTTGGACACACATACATTTATGATAAGATGGTACGGGAGAACGCTATCTTGGGTGGTGAAACAAGCGGACACTTCTACTTTGGTGATATATACGGTTTCGACGACGCTGTGTATGCTTGTCTTAAAATGGCCGAAATGCTATCGGAGGAAGAAAGAAAACTTTCAGAGATAGTTGATTCTTTACCCAAGTATCCACGGATACCGGGAAAAACTTATAGATGTCCAGACGAGGAAAAATTTAGGGTTGTTGAAGAGTTAGCCGAAGAATTTAAAGCCGCTGGATACAAAACGATAACTATTGATGGCGTGAAGGTTATAGCTGAGGGCGGATGGTTTCTTATAAGAGCGTCAAATACGCAACCATTAATAAGATTGACGGTTGAGGCAAGGGATGAGGGTGAGCTTAAGAAGTTAGAGGCTTACGCGGAAAAGGTACTTCTCGAAAAAATTAAAGTACATAAACATAAGTTCTAAAGTTGTCAATTTATGGGAAAACGTAGTAATGCGGCAACTCCACCCAACGACTTTATTTTGGCTCCAGCTTCATGCTCAACACTAATTATTCTAACTTTACCGCCTTTTGCTTCTACCTCTCGCATAATTTTTTCTAAAATCTCAATAATCTCCTCAGATGATTCTCTAAACATTTCATCCGTCACTAGAATCTCCTCAACTGCGCCTAGAGAACTAGCTCTTTTAACATCATTCAGGCCATAAGCAACATCACCGCGCCCCTTACCTAAGCGTCTAAGAAATTTTTCGACGATAGAACTTTCTTCAATTATGCGAGCATGCTTGAGCGTTTTAGTTAATATTCCTGAGCGCATAGCCTCGTAAATGCTAGCCTTACCAACACTATTCACGTTTTTCACGTCCACTATTTTTTTATGTAAGGATGGTTTATTCTCTTCTAGGAACTTTAGAAAATCATTCTTAATGAAACCCAATCCTATAACAACTATTGAACCACCCATAGAACTAACTACGTCTTCAAGAGATTTCGAAGCAGACTTAAACATTTCTTTAAGTGTTCTTAAGCGTTCGCTTTCCATGCGTTTTCCCGGTAAACTTATGTGTTCCTCGACTATTATATCTACGCCAAATCCTCTCAGAGTGGCAATACGGTAACCTTCATCATCAATAGACATAATTATTACTGGGATAGTCCTTCTAGTAGCGGCTCTTTTTAGCTGTTCGATTTGATAGTTTAGCCAGCGTTTTTTAATTATTGTTAATGGCGTATTCAGCGTTATATTTAATGTATGATGCGAACCTTTAGCCCCAATATCCTCTGGTGCGTCACAAACTATGCCGTGAATTCTAAGCCTATTTAAGGTTCGATCCCAGAGGACTTTATCAACCCTAACGCCTAAAACAACAGATATGCGCCTACCTTTCTCTGGTTTTTCATATCTTTCTCCCAAACGAACTTCGCGAGTAGTTCTTGCATATGCTACATCATTCTTCTGAATAATGTTATATAAGGCCCAGAAATCGTCAAGAGATTCTGGAAGAACCGTGACGCGCCCATGCTTAAAATCCTTACGCAGAATCTTCATGGAGAACCCCGATTTTAATTTGTCAAAGTGTAACGAATCTACTGAAAAGGATTCCTATCAAACTTTTAAGTCTTCCCCCTCAAAATACGTATCCTACTAAAAATAGGAGAGTGATCTTTTACTAAAGTCTATTAGTTAAGATTGGACTAAATAAGTAGATGTAGAAAATGAAGAAATTAACTATCTCTATAGGTTTTAATCCGATTCTAGGGAAACTAATTCGGAGATTAAATCGCTTTATGGTTTTAATTGAAGTCGATAATAGAAGAGCTTATGCGCATCTGCCAAATTCCGGCAGATTACTAACAGTATTACATCCTGGAAATGTAGTTTTTCTAAGAAAATATGATAGGAGACCGTGGAGAAAAAGTATCTATAGTGTTTTTGCAGTTAAACATAAAGATATAACGGTAATTGTTGATGCGCAATTTTCTAACATTTTAGTTAAAAAAGCCATTAAATATGAACTTTTCAGTGCTCTGAGTGGCTATAAGATCGCTAAGGAAAATTTCAAGATAGAGGATTCGAATGTTAGATTAGATTTTTTGCTAATGAAAGACTCTGAAAGATTCTATATTGAAGTTAAGAGCGTAACTCACGTGATGGATAATATTGCCCTATTTCCAGATGCGCCAACAGCAAGAGGAAGAAAACATATACTTCAGTTAATTTCTCTCTCGAAACGTGGATTCAAGACAGGAATTATATTTTCGGTTCAAAGGCCAGACGCAATTCTGATTAAGCCGAATGCTGAAATAGATCCAGAGTTCATGAAATTGCTGAAGAAAGCTGTAGCAAATAATGTGAAAGTATTTACGTTAAAATCAATATTTCAGCCATTGAAAACTATAACGTTAAAGCCAAATGAACCGCCCTTCATTTTTCAGACAAAAGAGTATTAACGGATATGAAAAGGATCAGCATTTTCTTTTTCGTTAATTTCTCCTTTTAGAAGTCTTTCCTCATCTCTTACGATCTCATTGGATGTTAGATATTTAATCAATTTCTCACTTATGACCGGTTTCCCGTCTTTCAGCGGATAGAAGTAAGGCAGGAATATTTCCGCTTTACTCCCAAGTCTTATATGTAGGCCTTCTTCTATAGGTATGTCTTTAAGTCTATTTCCTTCACTCACTAACTTAGCTACGTAAACTGCTCCGTCAATAGAGAATTGTCCATCACCAATATTCCTTGATAAAGCTTTTGGGACTTTAGCGGTTATTAACTTTTGCGTTCTACCTCGTGGTGGATGATCACCAAGGATCCCGCCAATTATAACTGCCTCCTTATTCTTAAAATCTTCAGGTTTAAGCTCTTTAGGCGCCTTAGGATCAAGAATAATGATTTTTTCTGAGTCAAAGATTTCTGTGAAGCTTTCTCTCTTAACAAATCCGAGGTCACTAAGAATCTTAGAATCCTCTATTTTTTTAATGTTTGTAAAGATAAGCCTGTCTTTACCAACAATTTTGGAGGCATGCTCATACTCAATGTAAAGCCATTTGCTAATAGTGTATTCTAAATGTTCAATTACGAAGAAAATCCTTCGATTATAAGAGGTGTTTCTATTAACGGGCCCGGGGGGAATTGAACCCCCGACCCCCGGGTTAAAAGCCCGGTGCTCTATCCTTGCTGAGCTACGGGCCCTAAATACTCTATTGATGATAGAAGACATAATTCTATTATAAAAGTTTTGTATTCTATTTAAAGATGATCAAAAATTATAAAATAAAGGTTTAGGAAGTAGAATTGGGCGTTCATTGATTTTTATAAATGGAAGTTTTCGCTGAAATCGTTTTTGTTAAATTGTCACACCTAGAATATATTTATTTCTCTGGAGATTTAATATGTTTGACTAAAAGTGATGGATCTTGACTGAGAGAATTAAAGAAGGTGACGATGTTCTTCTTTTCTTAGATAACAGGAGAAGCTACTTAGTTAATGTTAAGAGAGATAAAATTCTTCACACTCATAGAGGGTTCATAAAAATTGAAGATCTCATCGATAAGGAATTCGGCATTCACGTAAAAAGCAGTATGGGAGTAGATTTCATAGCGCTCAAACCAAGCATAAAAGATTACATATTTAAAGTTTCAAGGAGAACCCAGATAATATACCCTAAGGATATAGCTCTCATTATACTCTTCAGTAACATACAACCTGGAAGCTTTGTTGTTGAGGCTGGAACTGGAGCGGGTGCTCTAACAATAGCTTTAGCAAATTACGTTAAACCATCAGGTCGAGTTTATAGCTACGAAATTAGAAGTGAATTTCTTGATATTGCACGTAAAAACTTAAAGAGAGCTGGTGCGCTGGAATACGTCGAACTAAAAAACAAAGATATAACTCAGGGAATAGATGAAAAGAATGTTGACGCAGTTATTTTAGATATGGCGACACCTTGGCTTGTTGTCCCCTACGCTTACAAGGCACTTAAGGGAAGCGGATTTTTTACATCGTTTAGCCCCACAATTGATCAGGTAGTAAAAACTGTTGAGGAACTGAAAGCAAACGACTTTACAAACATAGAAACAATAGAATGCCTCGTCAGAAGAATACGTGTTGAAAAAGGAAAAACAAGACCTGAAACCTTAATGACCGGGCACACTGGATATATAGTCTTCGCAAGAAAATCCTTGAAAAATTAGTTTTCTTTAAAATAGATAAGAGCGTAGATGTTGACGTTCTATATAATTAGTTTACCGTACATGTTTAGAGCCTTTTTACTAATTTTAGTTTAGGGGAAAATTTTTATTGTCAAGAATAATGTTTAAGAGATATAGTCTCTTACGGGAAGAAAAAATGTCTCTAGATGCTCTCAAAAAGATTTACAAAAATAAGTATTTCCGTGCAATTGTGAATGTTGCTTTAGCTTTTTTAATAGCCTTCAGCCTTCTCTTCTGTCTGAGACTAGTGTTAGGCGTAGAATATCCATTGCTAGTAGTGTCGTCCGGAAGTATGATGCCCACTCTAAATATTGGAGACTTAATAATAGCTCAAAGTATTGATCCATCTCAAATAAATGCAGATAAACTTACTGGAGACATCTTAGTTTTCAGAGATCCAAGAAATTTAAACGAATTAATAGTTCATAGGGCAGTTAGAATATACAAAGGCGAAGACAACCACTACCTAATTGTTACTTCAGGAGATGCAACAAGAATTACAAGCGACCAATTTTCTCCTTGGGATTCCTCATTGCTCGTCGGCAAAGTTATAATGAGGATTCCCTACATTGGTAACATAACCCTCTTTTTTTATTCGGAAAAAAACTTATCCACCATCATTCTATTTTTAACAATTCTAGTTCTTATAGCTCTAATAGTGTTTACTGAATTAAGTCAAGAAGAAAATTCCTCTAAAATCGAAAAAAAGAAAACTCAAAAATCTAAACTATATATCATCTATGTAATCACTATAAACGTTTTAATAATAACCTTTATGATTTTCAGCTTATGGGGTTCTCTTGCATTTTGGCAACCTGGCGCATCATCGTCCAATAAAGTAATGATTCTAGGTATGTATCGTGACCTACAGTTCCACAAGATGAGCTATGAAAGAATGTATGGAAAAGAAGTTAAGGCTTATCTCTCTCTAGGTTTCATGACGTACAGAATCGATTGTCAGCTAGATGAAGGAGTGCGCCCAGGAGTGCCAACATTTTCATGGTTTCAATTTTCATTGTTACTCCTAATACTATTCGATGGATGGGAAATATTCGACCTAATTTATCCCTATCTAGAAGGTAACAAGCTTCTTCAAAAAAGAGGAACCTCAATAAGTTAATAAAATTACTAAAGACTCAGGCTAGATTTCCATAAATAATGCTTCTTATTAGGTCAAAGATAATTCTCCACGATTTTTCTTATAGTAATGTTAAAAACATTAATGACTTAAAAAAATATAAATAGAGCCCTTAGAAAAGGCATATATGTTATTTATAAAGTGTTAAGGACGGGGCTATCAGAGTGTCTTCACCTCAAGTTAAAGTTAAAATAGAGAATGTGGTTGCATCCGCAACATTAAATCAGAAAATAGATTTGAATGCTGTTGTTAAAGGCTATCCGGGGGTAGAATATCGTCCAGAGCAGTTTCCGGGACTAGTCTTTAGGCTTAAGAGACCAAAAACTGCAACTTTAATTTTTAACTCCGGTAAAATGGTTTGTACCGGAGCCAAATCAGAGAAGGAAGCGCGTAGAGCAGTTATGAAAGTGATTAGAGAGCTCAAGAAAAGCGGAATAGTAATAGTTGGTAAGCCGGAACTAAAGATCCAAAACATTGTAGCTTCAGCTAACCTAGGTGGAATTGTTGATTTGGAGAGATCCGCTTATACGCTTGGTAAAACAATGTATGAACCGGAGCAGTTTCCGGGATTAATCTACCGAATGGATGATCCCAAGGTTGTTATACTTCTATTTGCAAGTGGAAAACTTGTATGTACTGGAGCTAAGAAAGAGGAAGACGTATATAGAGCTGTGGAAAACCTGCAAAAGAAACTTGAAGAAGAAAAATTAATTTACTATGAGTAGTAGCGGTTTTTAACATTCTCAGAAGTAGGGGCGTTCTAGGACTGGCGACCACGAAATACTATAACTACAATATGATAAAAGAAATCCTAGAAGAACCCATCGTAATTAAGAAGACAGTCGAAAAGGAGCGGGAAAACATAAAGAGAGTAGCAAATGAGGTTAGAGCTAAAAACTACGAAATAATTTATGCGATCGGGAGCGGAACAAGTTATCATGCTGGGTTAGCGGGGCAGTATGCTTTTTCAAGTCTAACTAACCTAATAGTTAGTACAATGCCAGCTTCAGAATTTCAACGCTGGATACCATCAATTATTTCTAGAAGAACGCTTCTGATGGCTATATCTCAATCTGGCGAGAGCAAAGACATCATTGATGCCGCTAAGATCGCATTGAAGAAGAAAATAGACATACTTGCGATAACAAATACCCCTGAAAGTACCCTGGCAAATTTAGCTACTTACACCATTTTTCCTAGATCCGGTAAGGAGGTTGCTGTTCCAGCAACCAAAACTTATGTCACGCAGTTAATGACCATCTTTATGCTCGCTTTGGATCTAGCAGAATTAAGAGAGACACGAACTAACATCGAAAGCTTAAGAAGCCAGCTATATGATGCATCAAAGGCCATCGAGAAGATCTTTGCATCCTCTAAGGAAAATATTCGTAAAGTAGCAAAAAAGTATAAGGACAAGAATTTAGTGTTTATTTTGGGCAGCGGACCAAATTACGCTACGGCCTTAGAATCTGCACTGAAACTTAAGGAGACGTGCATGGTTTTCGCTGAAGGTTTTGCTGCCCGCGAGTTTCTCCATGGTCCAATAAGACTGGTTGACGAAAGAACTTTAATGATTCTTATTTCTTCTTCAGACGAAATAAGAGAGTACGTTAGTTTATCAAAGAGCTTTAAGGGTTTTGGCGCAGATGTCATCTCAATATTAGAGATGACTGAGAACTCTAAGGTTCTGGCAGAATACTCTGATGACATATTTTATATTCCCTCCAGTTTACCTAAAGTTTTTTCTCCAATAACATTTATTGTCCCAGTTCAATTATTCACATATTATATGGCAGTTTTTAGAGGATTAAATCCGGATAAACCTGAAAAGCTTGTTAAGGTGGTAAGGTGAAATGAAAGTTAAAGCGATAATTTTTGATATTGAGGATACATTATACGATGCTTCCCTCCAAATGAGAATGGCAAGGTTTAATGCGATAAGAGCTATGATCGAATCCGGGCTTCCGATAGATTTAGAAAACGGATACAAAAAGCTGGAGGAAATAGTAAACAGGTATGGACCACACTATAATAAGCATTTTGATAAGTTACTCGAACATTTGGGGCTTAAATGGAATCCGAGGGTTATAGCTGCTGGAGTCCTTGCTTATCGAGAAACTAGTCAAGCTTACCTTAAACCCTTCCCAGATACGATGCCGACAATAATCAAATTACGTGATAAAGGATACAAGCTGGGCGTAGTTTCGGATGGTATAGCAGTTAAGGAGTGGCAGAAGCTCATACAGTTAGGGTTGCATCACCTATTCCATTCTGTGATTATATCTGAGGAATATGGAGCTAAAGAATTAAATAGCGAATTATTCAAAAAATGTCTTAAAGAATTGAATGCTGAACCCAGCGAGTCTATTTATGTAAGTAGCCGACTCAATAGGGCAATATTGCATGCCAATAAAGCTGGGTTAATTAGTGTTAGACTTAAAAAGGGAGACCATTATGTGGAGGAACCAAAATCTATCGAGGCTAGAGCAAAATATGAAATAGATAATCTCTCACAAATATTTGATGTTTTAGAGATTTTAGAATCCTCCCGATAGAAGCAAGGAATCTTCGTCCCTAAAAGTTCGACATTAAGAGCTGAATGCTAAACTTTGAATTTAAGATAGTAATTTTCTTAAATATCCTAAAGATGACAGCTATTCGATTATTTGCTAAGTTTATATTATTCTTCTTTAAAGTGTTCCCACCCTTTTGCCTCTAACGTTCTTCTTTCTCCATTTATCTTCAGTTCGATCTTTTTCTCCTCTATTACTTTGCCGATCTTTATAAGTGGAGTTCCAAGGTTTTTAAGAGTCTCATTAGCCTTCTCCCATAAATCCGGTTTAATCGTAACCACTAGTTCGTATTCTTCTCCACCATATAGACTTAGATCAACTGGATCTAAGCCGTACCTCTCTGCAAAGGTTTTTGCTTCAGGCGCCACCGGAATATTTTCGATAAGGAAACCAACTCCACTGGCCTTAGAAAGCTCATGTAAACTCCATGCTAAACCATCACTTGAATCTATTGAGGATGTTAACGCCTTTAGATTCGCTAGAGCTAAGCCTTCTCTAAGTCTCGCCTTCGGCATAAAAACCGCTTCGATCAAAGGTTCTTTTATGTGCTTGGGCAAAGTTAAATTTTCAAGCAGGATCTTAAGTCCAGAGGAGGTTTTGCCAAAAAATCCGGTTACTGCAACTATGTCTCCTGGCTTAGCTCCACTTCGCTTAACGATTTTCTCTTTATTGCATAAGCCTATAAGCGCGCAGTCTATTATTAAATCTGACGCTTCATTTGTATCCCCGCCAATAATGAAAAAACCGTATTCTCTAGCTCCTTCATTTATACCTAAACCTATTTCTTCAATATTCTTCTCTGTGAGAGTACGTGGTAAGCCAAGAGAAATCATAGCGGCTAGGGGTTTTACTCCTTTAGCCGCGAAATCACTCACATTCATTACTATGGCTTTTCTAGCAGCCTGCCTTAAACTCATTCCCGGAGGGACATCGGTTTTGCCAACGAGCATATCTGTCTTTATAACTACTAATTTATCCTCGTTAGCTTGAATTGCTGAGACATCATCGCCAAATGGAATAGGCATGTTGGGCATATAATCTAAAAATCTTAAAATAGTCTCTATTACTTTTCTCTCACCGAGTTCTTTAATGGTTCTCAAAAATAAACCCCCGCATACTTACTATACTATCTCCTTTGTTTAAATGAACATAAAGAGTCATAAATAGTTAAGGGAATATTTTTGTAAAAATAATTTGTCCGTCATAGAAATTACGTCAGAAATCCTCTATAAACTTTAATGGATTCTAAAAGCGCTAGGTTTTGAAGATCCTTTTCTGGTTTACTTATGTTATAAATCTTTAGATGAGGACTTTTCTTCATAAGTTTGATCCTATCCGGATACTTTCCTCCTGGAAGAAGAAATACAACTACTTTATGTCCATTTTTCGCAATTTCTTCAAGTAGAGGTATTACTTCATCAACATTCTGCCATCCACCATCAGTAATTACGACTATAAAGCAATTTCCAACATTCTTTGAAATTAAACTTTTAACTTCGTAAATTGGGAAAATAGTGTACTCATCAAAAGCCATTGAGAGTATGAGCTCCTTCAGCTCCTCAGGCGAATCCCAGTCCGCGGAAACATATTTTGTTGAAAATGTTACTGCGGCCGTTCGTCCACCAGCTTTACGCGCGCTAAGATACGCTATGAACGCAGCTATTGCTGCTTCATCATGTATTTTCGACATACTAAGACTTGCATCCAAGACTGTGATTTCGGATGGAACGAAACCTGTCACTAGAGATTGACCGTGAAACATTGGCTCTTCAACCCACTTTAAAGTTGTAATTTCAGGTATCAATGGTCCCTCGTCAAGGCTTATATCTACATCAAGTTCCTCAATATCGTCTTCAATGTACCAATCATCCGGATATTTCATGACCGCCCAAATAGGCTTCTGAGGGGGGTTCTCAGATAAATAGTGTATGAGAACTCTTTCAGCCCTTGACTTATACCAATATCTTTTCCAGAAGGCTTCATTAAAAATGTTCGATGAAATTTTTTCGTAAGGTCTCGATAGTGAAGTTGGCAGATATTGTTCTCTAGCTAATTGTTCTTCTAAATGAGGTTTTTCAGAAATCTCTTTGTAGTATTCTTTTCCTTTTTGTGATTTCTCTCTTCCAGATACCTTGATTTTTTCACGTCCTTTCTTATCTCCGTTTTTTAGTTTTTTCACATTACTTTTGAGCATTTCTCTGATTTTCTTCCTCTCTTCCGGCGATAAACGCGGTTCAATCCACTGCTTAAAAAATTTCTTAGCATCCAAGCGCTGAGAAACACTTCCGAAGATTTCTTCGAACGCTTCCAGCGAATTCGGTAAGAAGTCCTCCCTAACTATAAGAACATTTTTTCTCAGAAACTTTTCTATTTTCCTGCTGGAGAAGAGGCTTGGATGGATTGTTCTGAGTTTCGCAAGTATAAGTGCTATCATTTGAACCTTTAAATGCCAAGGTTTATCAAGCCATATAACCGCCAAAAGTTCCTTCGATATGCTCTCAAGAGTTTTATTTTTTGATTTGAAAATAGGGTTTATTTGAAGATAAACTTCTTGAAGTAAATATTCTAGCAGTGATGAGCGTCTACTTCTTTTCTTTAATATTTTCATGAAATATGGAATGTCGCCGAATCTTCTTGGAAGATAATTTATGTTGATTTGCAAGTCTGCAAATAGGTGAGTTGCTAAATATGCGAGATCCCAATCTTCTACAACGTTATAAGCTGCTCTCTCTAAGCTGTAAGCGGTTCTAAGATCGTAAGGGCAATAATGCACGTGAGATAGTTCATGGCGGAAGTACCAAAGCAAATATTCATTTGGGTCGCAACCTTTAGGAATGATATCTGATTTGATGTGAACTTCGCCGTTAGTAGCAAAGAATTCTGCAGATTTTCCTAAATCACTCTCATTTTTCTTGGTGTCGACTACAAGTCTAGCTGGTGGACAGTGAAGTTCCATCCATGCCTGATTAAAGATCTTAATTAGCTCTTCCATTTGCCAGCTCATTTACTCTGTCCTCCATCTACTGTTATATCTGTGGAAGCGCCACCCCATTTGCGTTGATATGTCTTCTCCCCGTTGCAGTAATCCTTCAGCGATCCATTTCTCCTCCATCTTCATTAGCTCCTCGGCGAAAACAACATCTTCAACAGCAGCGTCTCTCGCAAGCCTATAAATTGATGGATCAAAATTCTTCATTAGCTCATTCAGTAATGACCATTGTCTCCTAACACGTCTATCCTCCATCTTTATCTTTTCTCTTTCAAGTAGTTCCCGTATGTCATTCAGAATATTCCTTGTTCGAGTAAGGCTTAACCTATGTGGAAAGACCCAAAGAGCCATTTGGAACAAATCGTCAACGCTACATTTTCCTTGAAGCCATGTAGCTGCTTTAGCGAGATGCGTTAACGCAACAGCTGCTCTCTCACTTACTGGCTCCTTTATCATTCCACATATGTCACGTATAAAATGGCATCCTTCACAGAGCGCCGGAGGTTTAACCTCCGAATTTTCTTTCTCACGTATGCATGACTGAAAATCCCTGACAAGCAAATTAATGTATCCAATTAGCTCCGGATCCAACTCGATGTTGGCGACTTCCTCCCTAATCTCCTGTAGCTCCTCAAAGGATAATACCTGCGGCATAGATCCGATTAAATCCCAATCATATTTATCTAGTAATTCTTGAAGCCGGAATTTTTCGCTGAAAGTTAATGTTCTGAGAAATATGCATATGTCAAATCTGTCATAAAATGGTGGCGGATGCATGAAGGAGGTTGCATCCGACGGATTCTCGTTTGCGACTAAAATGTAATCTTCAACCTTAGCTCTCTGTCCATAAGCCCAAACCTCACCGAACTGCATTAAATGATGTATGTTAGCCGTTGTATATGGATTTAATCGGTTAAGTTCATCTATGCCTTTTCCTCTGCTTTTCACGAAAGCAGCCCACAGAACGCGTTCAACGCCTTCCTTCTCAAGCGATGGAATGTGAAGTCTACCAACAACTTCACCTCTTTTGACTTCAGAAGCGCCAGAGATAACGACGAAATCATCACCAGTTATACCCTTAAGAAGTAAAAGCATGAGTGTTGATTTTCCAACTCCTCTAGGGGCGCGTATAAGCGTTGTTGAACGTGGATGCAGCTGATTTAAAACTAGCATTTTAACTGCCTCTTCATTAGCAACAAAACGTGCCGTTATCTCTCTTTCTAAATCCATCACCTTGTTCCGTAACATTTTTTCAACCCCCTAAAAGTAGTGCCATAATTACCATTGACGCTGCCAATGCAAGTCCGCATGATATAATTTTCATAACTCTCACTTGCTTATGAAGACGTATATTCTCATCTTCTAATCCCTTAAGTCGCTCCTGAATCATCCTAGCAACTTTACGATCTATAATAACGGGCCTCGATAAATCTTCGCCGAAATATAACAAATCAATAATGTCTGATGTTCCCTTCCCTATGGTGATTTTATCCATTTTTTCTTCCCATAGTATCCAGAAGTGTCTCCCTGAGCTGGATTGCCTCTTTTCTATTGGAGCTCTCTTAGATTCAGCCTCGAGAAAATTCCTGTATCTTTTACTCTCCATAACTCTTATTCTTCCCCTATAATCCATTATTGAATGAAGAAACCGAATGATTTTAACTTTTTGACTTAAAATCTAAAGAATAAAATAAAAATGGGTGTTTTCATCTAACAAGTTAATAAGTGGAATATGGTAGTAAAAGTAATCTTTAAGAAGCGAGAGGAGGCCTTCCTAACTATTGAGAGTTTCAGACTTAATAGTTAAATTTCTAGAGATTGTGAACGTAAATTTTGTTTTTGGCATACCCGGCTCTCAAATATGCCCACTTTATGATAGCCTTTACTCCTCGTCCATAAGACATATACTTGTTAGACATGAGCAGTCAGCCTCCTACATGGCTGATGCCTATGCAAAGTTTACTGGCAAAGTTGGAGTATGCGATGGAACTGGGGGTCCCGGTGCAACAAATCTGTTAACTGGCATTGCAACCGCGTGGACTGACAGCACGCCAGTAATAGTCTTCACTGGACAGCAATCTCTAAATTATTTGGGTAAAGGTGCCTTTCAAGAAATTGATCATGTAGCAATTTTCTCGCCCATAACAAAGTGGTCAACAATGCTTATAAAACCGGAGAGAACCTTGGAGATTTTAAGAGAAGCTTTTAAAGCCGCTACTTGGGGTAGGCCTGGACCTGTACATATAGACTTGCCGTTGGACGTTCAAAATAAGCATGTGGATTTTAATGAAGAGAAGGATTTTCGCAGGATTACAGATATTCTTTCTCCACCTAACTCATGCGGTGATTCACATGCTATAAACAGGGCGCTTAAGCTCCTTGTTGAGTCTTCTAGACCAGTTATTATTGCAGGCGGTGGTTTACATTATTCTAGTCGAGCCTGTAAAGAGCTAAAAGAGTTAGCTGAATGCTTGGATATTCCGGTGGCTACAACATTTAATGGTAGAGGTTCATTTCCAGAAGATCATCCTCTCTCAGTCGGCAGAATGGGCGTACATGCATCATCATTCAATGATAGAATTCTCGCTGAAGCCGATTTGATCTTTGCTATTGGATGCAGGTTTGCCGCTCTAAGCACAAGACGTTGGAGCAACATAAATCCGGCAGCTAAATTAATTCATGTTGACATAGATCCCAGAGTCATTGAAAGAAATTATCCGGTGGAAGTTGGCATCATAGGTGATGCAAAAAAGGTTCTAGAGAAGTTACTGGAAAAAGCTAAAGAACTGGAAGATCCCGGAAAAGAGAGACGGAGAGAATGGCTTAATTTTATAGAGCAGGCTAAGGATGAATGGAAAAGATCTTCCTGGTTCACCAAATCATCAAATGATTCGCCGATAAAGCCTCAAAGAGTCTGTATTGAGCTACGTAAGGCATGCGATAGAAAAACGGTCTTTACTCTTGATGCTGGAAATAATAAACTGTGGTCTTCAACTTTCCTAGAGATCTATGAGCCTTATACGTGGATCCAGTCCGGTTGCTTCGGTCCAATGGGGTATGCTATACCAGCAGCTATAGCATGCAGGTTAGCTATTGGAGAAAATGAGAGAAATGTTGTCGCTATATGTGGTGATGGGGGTTTCTATATGAGTATGCATGAGCTCTCAACATCTGTTCAAGAAGGAGCGCCAATATTGATATGTATATTTAATGACGGGGCATTAGGTACAATAAAGCATTCTCAGAGAGACCTTTATGGTGGAAGATTTATATCTGTTAACCTGAAAAACCCGAGTTTTGCGAGAATCGCTGAAGCATTTGGCTGTTATGGATTAAGTGTTGAGAAAACAAGCCAGCTCAAACCAGCATTAGAGGATGGCTTAAGAATGGTTAAAGATGGTGAGACTACTGTTATAGATATTAAAATCGATGGGGAAGAGGTTCTTCCGCCATAATTGAGCAGTTAAGATAGGAGCTTAGCAAGGTAGTATCAAACATTTTTATTCTTAAAGTAACAAAACATTTTATACTATAGAGAGAGAAAGCAATTGTATGAATTTAAAGGATATTGTCGGAAAAATTTTCAATTTTCAGTTGCCTAGAAAGATTATCTTTGGAATTGATTCTTCAGAGACTGTGGGTTTAGAAGCCAAAGCTTTGGGAGGAAACAAAGTTCTACTTATTACTGATGATAATCTAAGACGCATTAATATTGCGGGAAACATCGAGGAAAACCTTCTGAAAGAAGGTTTAAGTGTGGATGTTTTCAGCGAGGTTGAGGCGGAACCAAGCATAGAAGTAGCGGAGAAAGTTACTGAAGTTGCTAGAAAAGGCGATTATGACTTAGTAGTAGGTGTTGGTGGCGGTAGCGTTTTAGATATGGCTAAAGTTGCATCAATAGCTGCAACGAACCCTAAACCCATCAGAAAGTATGTTGGTGTAAACCTTGTTGAAAAACCCGGATTGCCAAAAATTCTCATGCCAACAACCGCTGGAACCGGATCTGAAGTCACCCATGTTGCAGTTATTACCCTATTAGAGGAAGAAGCTAAATCCGCCATAATAAGCCCTTACATGTTTGGGGACATAGCTATTGTAGATCCAAAATTAACTTGTAGTATGCCTAAAAAATTGACTGCTTCAACAGGCTTAGATGCGTTAAGTCACGCTCTGGAAGCGCTGATGGCGGTTAACGCTAATCCAATAACTGATGCATTAGCTCTTCAATCGATCAGAATCATATTTAAGAATTTACCGAAAGCCTATAAGGAAGGCGATGTTGAGAGCAGGGTTGGCATGAGCTTGGGCGCTCTAATAGCGGGTATGGCGTTCATAAATTCTTGGGTGTGTTTAGCGCATGCGCTCGCCTACTCATTCTGCGTAACTTATAAAGTCCAACATGGACTTTCATGCGCTCTCTCCTTACCCTACGCCTTCAAGTTTAATATGCAAATGATAAAGCATAAAGTGGGGCAAATAGCCGATGCCATAGACCCCAGCCTAAAAGATAAAGCAAAAAGCCCAGAGGAGCTGGGTGAACTAATATTTGAGAAGCTGCTGAAGCTTCTGGAAGAGCTAGATGCGCCTAAAAGGTTAAGAGATATAGGTGTCCCGGAAACCGATCTTGAAAGGATCGCAGATAAGCTCCTCACTTTCAAGCGTCTGCTAGATAAGAATCCAAGACCCGTATTGAAGGAGGATGCGCGTAAACTTATCTTTGAGATGTGGTAAAAATTATGTGAGAAACATGTTTAAGCGTCCAATAATCACATTGCTTTCAGACTTCGGCTTAAGAGACTCCTACGTCGCTGAGATGAAGGCAACAATACTATCAATATGCCCAGAAGCTTGCATAGTTGATATAAGCCATGAAGTTAGAAAGTTTGATATTCGTATGGGCGCATTTCTGCTCGCTAGAGCCGCCCGCTACTTTCCTAAAGGAACCATACATGTAGCTGTTGTTGATCCCGGTGTCGGCACAGAGAGGCGCCCAATAATAATTGAATCTAAAAGAAGCTTTTATGTTGGTCCAGATAATGGAGTTCTAATGCTCTCAGCTCAGAGAGAAGGCATAAAGCACATTTACGTGATTAAGAATCCAAAATATATGCTCAAAGAAGTATCGAGAACCTTTCATGGTAGAGATATATTCAGTCCAGCGGCGGCGCACCTAGCTAATGGTGTCCCTCCATCGGAATTTGGACCTGAAATCTTTAATCCGGTAGCTCCAAGTTTCATTAAACCAAAAGTTTCTGAAGACTTGATTGAGGGAGAAATAATTCATATTGATGACTTTGGAAACCTCGTCACGAATATATCGTATGATGAAATGAAATCTCTTGATATTAGGGAGGGTGATCAATTAACTATTAAGTTGAAGGGGAGAGCTTTCGACATTAAGCTATGTGCTGCATATGGTGAAGTTCAGCCTCATAAGCCTCTGGCTATAATTGGTGGTTGCGGTTTGCTTGAGCTTTCAGTTAATCAGGGTAATGCTTCAAAATACTTTAACGTTGAGATTGGCGAGAAAATATTTCTCCAAAAGAAAAATTAAATTAACCACCGGAACTGGTTAAATATTCAAGTCTGCTATTCCAAGTTGGGTCTGCTCCTCTCTCATCCATAACTTTTTTAACAGCCTCGTCGAAGTTTATGTGCTCCTCATAGACTGCTTTTAAAAGTTCTACGGTGATTTCATCCGTATAGTTTAAATCCACGTATCCATCCCAAGCGATTATGGCCTTGACTCCTCTCTTAAAAAGATTGTCTATTATTTGTTGGGAGTTTGTTCCATTACAGCCCATTAAAATTACAATTGAACCGTTTAAACCCTTATCGCTTAAATCTCCTAGAAGATCTGCTCTCAAAGCAAAGTATGATTCATTCCCGTAAAAAGGGACTCCCTCTCTTATCGCGGTGAGCTCTGTTTCCCTTTCCTCTAAATATCCTGTTTCATTAAATCTTTCGGCACTAAAAATGTAAAGTAAACGATGTTCTTCATCTATTGCGCTGTGAAGCCGGAGAATTATAAGTCCATATCCACCAATTTTCCTAAGCAGATTTATGGTTACTTCTTCTCCCTCATAAATATCTAAAGTTATGTTGGCTTTACTTAGA